>NZ_JBBOCB010000002.1:0-250529 GCF_038000415.1 Paenibacillus sp. FSL R7-0198
AAATAGCGACTTTAATCGTACCACGGATCATTACCATTCAACACATAAATTTAATACATTATTTTAAATTATCCATCCAGTTCCCTAATGCTGCTACAACCTCTTCCAACTGCTCTTCTTCCGCAATAGCAGGCTGATTATCTCCTTTTTGCATGCCATATGAGCCAAATTGACCGTGATTTCCACCCTCAATACTCACATATGTCGTGTCTTCCGGAAGATTTGCTTTGGAGTTCTCCCAGTCTTCCCTGTTAAGCACTCCGTCATCCGAGCCTGTAATCTGTAAGATAGACAAGTCCGTATTCTTCAAGCTACCTCCTTCATCTGCATAAGAAGCCAAGAAAAAGACGCCTTCCAACTTCTCATTGTGCTCCGCAGCATACCGTGATGCAAATGACCCTCCCAACGAATGGCCACCAATAACAAACGCTTCGTTAGGATGTTCCTCGATAAAGGAATCAGCCTTGTTTTGACCGAAAATCGCCAAGTTTATTGGCATGTTTGCGATATATACGCGGTGACCCTGTTCTGCCATTTCTCTGGCAAGTGGAGAATAACTTTCAGGTTCAACCAGACCGCCTGGATAAAAAATAATATTCGGTTTGGTTATCTCTGTACCCACGGGTTCAAATCGGTAACCGTCCTTAATCTTAGTGACATTAACCTGAGCATCACTTGTCATCGCCGTTTCCGCTCGTTCAGAAGGACTATACGTAACCGAATTGAGATATACGAAAACACCGGCCACGATGATAACGATGGACAGGATCGTCCACATGATTATCTTTTTCCATTTGTTTGTACGTTGTGCTGTTTTCAACCTTAAAACCACCTTAGTATGAGGATAATGATATGTCTTTTTTAACTCTTCATAATTATACTTACCGGTAAGTATAATTACAAGTTGATTTTGCTTACTATCGTTATTTGTCATAAAATATTTATGGAGGGAAGTCCAATGACAGAAAAAACACACAAACGATTGCCTGGAAGACCCAAACATGGCAACGACGATATCTCAATTCAGCAAACCATTATTCAAACTGCTTCACAGTTATTCATGGAGTATGGCTACGAAACAGTCACACTTCAGCAAATTGGCAAAGCATGTAGCGTCTCAAAACCAACCATTTATTATCATTTCACCAGTAAACCAGAGCTTTTTAAGGTTGCCTTTACAACGATGCTGCAGAATGTGAGTCGGTTAACCTCGCATATGCTTGATCAAGCCGAAAATTTAGAGTCGGGGCTTGTGCGATTGGCAGAGGCCAGACTGGGCAATCCACATGCGGAGATTGAAACCATGCTCAGAGAAGCTGAGCCTTTTCTTGAACCAGCTCAAATTCAGGATATACGCAACGCGGAGCATCAGATTCACGAAGTGTTAGCCTCTCATTTCCAACGGGCAATGGATGAAAACAGACTGAGGACGGACGATCCTTTTTTCCTGGCAGAGACCTTCTCGACATTGATGTTAATGGGGAATCGGGAAGATAACCTGCATAAATATGGTTCCAACTTTTCGCTTGGCCAGAAGCTAGTAGATATTTTCATTCGCGGAGCGCAGTAAAAATTCAGGGCAACAAGGAGAGCTAACATGAATATCCCTAGAGGAACCTATGGGTTTCGATTTGCCGAAGACAAGGATCTCCAACTGTGTGTACTCTATGCGGCAGGAAGTGATTCAATAACCGATCCTTCTTATCATTGGGATGGACTCGAACGTTCGGACGGGCCTCTCCTGTTATTCCAATATACAATCTCTGGTGAAGGTGTATTTGAGTCGAACAATCGCATTCATCATGTTACCGCAGGACAAGCTTTTTTGGCCGAAATTCCGGGAACTCATCGCTATTACTACCATCCAGCATCAAAAGAACCTTGGGAGTTTCTGTTCCTCCTGTTCAGGCCCACTCTTATTCTGCCCCATTGGCGAAAATTCCTTCGGGAAGCTGGAGAAGTTCCCTATCTTCCCGCTGATTGTACACCTATCCGACTGTTGCGGATGATCGTGACTGATGCGGCGGCAGGCAGAATCACCGATCCTCTGATCGCATCATCCAGCGTATATCAGTTCATGACAGAATTGACTCGATTACAGAAAACAACATTGCGCAACAGGGAGAATTGGTCTGAAAACATTCAAATAGCCGTTGAATACATAGAAAACAACTACTCCAAGATGATCAGTATCGATCACCTTGCGGAGCATGTTTCCCTTTCCAAATATCACTTTATACGTCGCTTTTCCTCCAGTACAGGTTTGACGCCTGGTGCTTATCTGACCCGTGTACGTACCGAGAAAGCAATGGAACTGCTGCGCGGAACTACGCTTAGCATTGAAGTCATCGCCGAGCAAGTCGGTTATTCCAGCGGAAGTTATTTTATCAAAGCCTTTCGCAGCATAACCGGCGCTACGCCAGGTGAATTTCGTAGTGGCGGAGAAAGCCTTGTGTACCGTAAATTGTTCTTCGACTAACCGCAATATTTTGCTATTTTATACTCAACATTACTGTAGATATTAATAAAATCCTTTATTATGATGAATTGAGCGAGAGCAATAATTAATCCATAAAGGAGCATTCCCATGAATCATACGCTTGCAGCATCAACTCCACCGCTTGGCTGGAACAGCTGGGATTGTTACGGAGCGGCCGTTACGGAAGACGAAATTCGTGGCAACGCCGAGTACATGGCAGAACATCTTAAAGACTTCGGCTGGAGCTATATTACGGTCGACATTCAATGGTACGAGCCTTTGGCCAATTCTTCGCAATATCGTCCGTTCGTTCCACTCATCATGGATGAATATTCGCGGCTTATGCCTGCCGAGAATCGGTTTCCCTCCGCTGCAGGTGGACAGGGATTTAAGCCATTAGCCGACTACGTTCATAGTCTTGGGCTGCAATTTGGCATTCACATCATGCGCGGTATTCCACGTCAAGCTGCACATGCGGCTACTCCGATTCTGGGTACAACCGCCACTGCGCGCGATATTGCTCATCCAAATTCCATCTGTCCGTGGAATACAGATATGTATGGTGTTGATAGCTCAAAAGAAGGCGCACAAGCCTACTACGATTCGCTTTTTGAACTGTATGCACAATGGGGCGTTGACTTGGTGAAGGTGGACGATATTGCTGCTTCAAGGCTCTATGACACCCATCAGCCTGAGATCGAAATGATATCCAAAGCGATTGAGCGCTCCGGTCGGCCCATGGTACTAAGTCTCTCTCCTGGCCCTGCCCCGGTGGAATACTCAGAATTCTTAGCTGATCATGCCAACATGTGGCGTGTCACCGACGATTTCTGGGACCTTTGGCCGCTGTTATTGGATATGTTCGACCGCTGCCGGACGTGGCAGGGCGTTCCCCAAGCAGGTTGCTGGCCAGACTGTGATATGTTGCCTTTGGGTCATATCGGTATCCGTTCTGTAGACGGTGGTGGAGCAGATCGTTGGACTCGGTTCACGCCTGATGAGCAATTGACGATGATGTCACTGTGGAGTATCTTCCGCTCCCCGCTCATTTTTGGTGGTGAACTGCGAGATAATGATGACTGGACACTATCCCTGTTGACCAATCGTGAGGTTCTGCGAATGCATCGCGAGAGTTATGGAGCCAAAGAAGCCTTACGTAAAGAAGATCTTATTGTGTGGACTGCCCAGCATGCGGATGGTTCCTCTTACGTCGCTGTATTCAACATCGGTGAGAATTCTCTACCTGTGGATCTATCCATTGATGAGGTCGGACTATCCAGCATTACCGAAGGTACCGAATTGTGGAGCCGAGAAGCAGCTGAATTTACAGAGAATTCCTTAGTTACTACTGTACCTGCGCACGGCGTGCGTCTCTATCGGTTTTCCTAAGTTTGCAAAAGAAAAAGAGAGGTCTGTCGTTCATTAGACAGGCCTCTCTCTCATTTCATGTTCATCGTTAAGATGCACTCGAATGATGAACAGTTTTGGACTTACGCCCAAATTGCAGCATATATAACATGGTCATCGCAATAACAAACAAAGCGAGCACAATAAAAATATTACTGTACACAAAAGCTGTCTTATCTTGAATCAAAGGGTTCAGTTGAAGCGTGGTTTTTCCCCCGTCAAGCACCTTTCCTAGGGCAGCAGTAGACACAGACACTGCAATGAAGTTAAACATGGATAGCAACCCCATCCCGATTCCAATTTGCTCTTTGGGAAGCGTCTGAGCAATGGTATTTGAGATCGCAATTTGCATATAAGACTGACCCAGAACACCAAAAACAAGAAAAAAGGAAATCAAGACAGGTGTAGCACCTACAACTAATGATAGGCTTATGAAACCAACAACAAGTAGTGAAGATGCCGTATAAAGTAGAAAAGGATTCCCTTTTTCATCCGCAAGCCTTCCACCTTTGCGTCCGAGGAGTGCAGCTACGAGCGCAGAAGGTAGCATAATGACACCTGTCAATGCTGGGGATAGACCATGTACTTCCGAGAGCAATTGTGGCGTAGTAAATGGAATAGCAGGACTGATTGCGATCAGAAGGAATGCAATTCCCATTCCAGCTGAATATGCTTTGTTTTGAAAAACAGCGGGTTTCACAAACGGCACTTCCGCATAACGAATGCGCATGATGAACAGTATTAATAAGACCATCCCGATTAATAGGAACCATGCATTAGATTGGGTTAATGCGAGCAAAAGTGTAGCAACCGTTCCTGCTAATAACGCTCCGCCCAAATAATCCATTTTTTCACTGCCGCCTCTTTCATCATCCATGTATTTTCGATAAAAAGGTAGCGCAGCAAGAGAAAGCAATGGGATTACAAAAAGAAATTGCCAACTTAAAGCACTCGATACAAATCCGGCTACGATCGGAGCAAGAGCATTTCCAAGAGCGATTCCAATGGCGGAGGTACCCAACGCTTGCCCGCGTTTCTCCGGTGCGAAGTATCGAACGGGAATAATCATGGCCAATGCAGGTATGACCGCTGCACCAGCAGCTTGTACGATCCGTGCAACAATAACCATCCAATACTCTGTAGCCACAATCCCCAGAAGAGAGCCTGCTGCCAATATCCAAAGACCAAATGAAATTAGACCCTTTATGCTGTATTTATCGGTAAGTTTCCCGTAAGTAACAGTACCTATCGCATATACAATCAAATACCCTGTAACGATCCAACTCGCTTGAGAAGCAGTAAGTTGGAACTCTTTGCCAATCACAGGTAATACAACATTAAACATCATTCCATTCATGACTGATATGATCAATGTGAAAACAAGAACACGGAGCAATAACGCTTCTTTATTGGTGTTCATCATACTCTCCTCAATTCTTTTGAATATAAATTGTCTGTCAGTACTTACTGTCATTAAAAACTTTAAAAAAACTAGGGAGTTAATGCCCTAGTAAACGTCCACACACTCTCTGTAATGATGCCTTCCAATGAGAGCCCTGGAAAAAGCACATCTTCTTCGAGATTATTTATGAATACGCCATAATTCAATGACATGAATGAAAAAGCTTGCAGTTCAGGATTGATTTGAACCAACTTTCCTTTATCAAACATGATATTAAAGTAATTGGTTAGAATCTCCAAAAGTTGTTGAGGATGCTTTACCGTTCTCTCTCTATAACCGGGTAGATGCTCTACTTCCTTCAGGCTAATCATAAACAATTTGCGGTTACGGTTCATGATATTATGATATGTCTTGCTGATCAGCAACAAATCTGTATACAGATCCCATACGAGTTTTTCATTGAAGATCCTTGTCATCTCTTCTGCATAATGATATTGGTCAAAGGCAGTCTCTAACAAGTTTTGTTTGGTTCCAAAGTGCCGAAACAAGGTTTTTTCACTTAGTCCGGCTGTTGTAGCTATTTCCTGTGTCGTCACACTTTTATAGCCTTTTTTTGAAATTAAATCGATGGCCGTCAACATTAATTTTTCTTTACTGCTTAGATTGCTGCTAATGGACATGTCTATATCCCCTCCTTCCTGAATGTCAGTAACCACTGTCATTGATGCAATAATAACTAAAGAGTTTTTTGTTGTCAAGGTACGAATCGACAAGCTACCTTCATGATGCCCTTCTGTTCATACTTCCGTTTTCTTGATGGAGACGACGGCTTTTCCTTTCACACGACCTTCTCCAATATCCCGAATGGCTTGAGCCGCTTCACTTAATGCATACTCCCGATAAACAATCGGCACGACCTGGCCTGATTCAACAAGTTCTTTCCATACTTCTTGATCCTCATGATTCGGTTTATGAATGAGAAGTATTATTTGCTTATAATTAAGCCTGGCAACAATAGGAGCTGACATCAGATTGAGAAGAATTTGCCACATTGGACCTCCAATCATCACATATCTGCCCCCCTTAACTAATGCACGTTTCACAGCAAAAACCGAATGCTTGCCAATAACATCCAGAATCAGGTCGTATTGTACTCCTTTTGCAGTGAAATCAGCTTTCCTATAATCCAACACATAGTCAGCTCCCACAGCGAGTAACATATCGAGCTTTTCAGCACTGTCAACGCCAGTCACCTCAGCCCCAAGCAATTTGGCATATTGGATGGCAAATGTTCCGACTCCGCCACCGGCGCCATTAATCAGAACACGCTGTCCCTTTTGCAGCTCCCCCCGATCACGTAGACCTTGCAAAGCCAGAACGGCTGCCTGAGGAATAGCTGCTGCCTGCACATAGTTGATACCCGCAGGTTTGGGTGTCAAGGCATTCTCAGCCGCACATACATATTCCGCGAATCCACCCCAGCCGCAACCGGAAAGATCTCCGAACACCTTGTCTCCTGGTTTGAACCGTGTAGCTGAAGCTCCAACGGCGATTACACGCCCTGCGACATCTGCGCCAAGAATTCGATAACGAGGCTGTCGGACCGCGCCGATGCGGTTAACGAATGGCTTCCCATGAAGGAGATCCCAGTCCCAGGAGTTTACCGAAGTGGCATGGACCTCAATTAACACTTCATGATCCTTGGGCATAGGGATGGCTAATTTCTCTAATCGAAGGACTTCTGGTGTTCCGTAGGTATCATATACCAATGCATTCATGGTGTTATTTCCCCGTTCTTGGGGTAATCCAGCATTATTCGTTTTTTCGCCCATGATCAGTCTCCATTCGATAGACATATGTGTATCCATGGTCCATTACGCATACCCAATCTTCCTGTCAAACAATGGATACGTTGAATATATTCAGCGGTTTCATTTGTTGAAGATTTAGAATGTTGAAATGATTAAATTGCGAGATCATCCATGGCTTGAACAGCTAGCCGGAAGGCTTTAATCCTTCTCTCCAGTAGAGTCTTTTGAGGGCTACCTTCTTTGGACTTGAGATACATGCTCTCAAGGGATGGAAACAATCCAATCAAGACAAGGCGGGCTTCTGCTATATCTT
This sequence comes from Paenibacillus sp. FSL R7-0198, assembly GCF_038000415.1. NCBI lineage: Bacteria > Bacillati > Bacillota > Bacilli > Caryophanales > Paenibacillaceae > Paenibacillus > Paenibacillus sp. FSL R7-0198. The sequence continues at coordinate 7,413 of NZ_JBBOCB010000002.1, forward strand.
CCTTGGTGTATGAATGAGCTTTTTGATTCCAGACATTTTCCAATAACGCTGCGCCGATATGCAGAGCTTTGAGGCGTTTTTGTAATAAGGTAGTATTTGAACTTTTCTGAATCATGTTTTCTAGAGCATTCTCCGATTTGCGGATGGTTGATTGAAAGGCTTTGATAGATTCCAGTTGATCTTCTTGTGAAACGTTTTCCATGGAGTAATGACCTCTCTTTCTTCGCTTAGTTGGTTGGTCTTTTAAGAAAGGAGCGCTACCTATAATATCACCTCATAAATATAACAAAAAAAGCCGCTTAAAATAGCGACTTTCAATGTGTTCATTCTCGATTCAGTTCTAGAGTACCTTCTCCAAAAAGCTGATCGTCCGTTCATTCTTCGGATTTCCAAATATCTCTTCCGGAGTGCCCTGCTCGACGATATAACCACCGTCCATGAAGATCACACGATCGGCTACTTCACGGGCAAAACCCATCTCATGGGTAACGATCATCATCGTCATGCCTTCGCTCGCGAGGTCTTTCATAACACCAAGCACTTCTCCTACCATCTCAGGGTCGAGCGCCGAAGTTGGTTCATCAAATAACATAACGTCCGGATTCATGGCAAGCGCACGAGCGATCGCTACACGTTGTTTTTGTCCACCTGACAGTTGTGTTGGGAAGCTATCTGCTTTATCAGACAGACCCACACGGTCAAGTAATTTGAGTGCTGTATCGCGCGCCTGCTGTGAATTTAATATCCCGAGTTCTCTGGGCGCAAACATGATGTTTTTAAGTACACTAAAATGAGGGAACAAGTTAAAATGTTGAAATACCATGCCAATATTTTCACGAGCTTTGTTTAGGTTGGTTTTAGGATCATTCAGATCCTGATCATCCACGATAACCCGGCCTGCCGTAATGGCATCTAATTGGTTGATGCAGCGCAAGAAGGTACTTTTTCCCGAACCGGAAGGCCCGATGACACAGACGACTTCTCCTTCGTTGACCGCCACATCAATTCCCTTGAGAACCTGATTCGTGCCGAAACTTTTCTTCAAACCTTCAACTTTTATTTTAGCCACGACGAACCTTCACCTCCAGATAATCAGCAACTTTGGTCAATGTGATGATGACAATCAGATACATAACCGCAACCGTTAACCAAATGTCAAAAGAGGAGAACGTTCTTGCAATAACAATTTTACCCGATTGTGTCAACTCTACGAGACCAATAACGGACAAGATTGACGTATCCTTCAACGTGATAACCATCTGGTTAATGAAGGACGGAATCATAACCCGCACTGCCTGCGGAATGACAATCTTTATCATCGCTTTGCGATAAGGAAGACCCAATGAACGGGCAGCTTCCATCTGACCACGATCAATCGATTGAATCCCGCCTCGGATAATCTCGGTTACGTACGCTCCTGCATTCAGACTAAGTGTCAGAATCGCTGCCAAGAACAATGGCATCGTGAAGCCCATCGCCTGTGGAATCCCGAAATAAATAAAGAATGCCAGGACAATCAGCGGAATGCCGCGGAAGATATCTACAAATACAGTGGCAACACCACGAAGGAATTTGTTCTGTCCCACCTTCATAAATCCGAAAATCAGACCGATGATAAACGCAAAGAACAGGGACACAATCGTGTATAAAAGTGTGTTTCCCAGACCTTTAAAAAGTGCAGGAAGAGATTTCTGAATTAGCTCCCAGCGACCTTGATTAGCAACAGTCGGAGCGTTCTCACCAAGATATGTCTCGGTAATGCGTTTATACTCACCGTTAGCTTTGATATTGGCGAGACCTGTATTAAACATCTCCAGAAGCTCCTGGTTTTTCCCCTTGCTTACTGCAAAACCATAAGGAGCGCCATCTTCTTTGTCGGTAACAATTTTCAAACCGTTGTTCTGATTAACCCCATAGGCCAGTACAGGATAATCTTCAAAACAGGCTACGGAATTACCGGTTTTTACATCCTCATACATTTGGTATGACTCATCAAACGGAACGATCGTAAATCCATACTCTGTAGCAATGGACTCTGCAAAACTAAACCCTTCTGTTCCGGTTTTCACGGCTACCTTCTGCCCACGAAGGTCTTCATAACTCTTAATTGTGTCATTGTTGGCACTAACACCCATAACGACACCTGATTCAAAATAAGTATCAGAAAAATCAAATTTTGCTTTTCGCTCATCCGTAATACTCATCCCTGCGATCACACCATCGACTTGATTCGCCTCAAGTGCCTGTACAGCTGCGTTAAATCCCAGGGATTTGATTTGATACTTGAAATTTTGATCTTTGGCGATGGCATCCAGCAAATCCATGTCGATACCAACAAAATCACCATTCTCATCTTCATATTCGAATGGAGCAAATGTGACATCAGTTCCGATAACATAGGTTTTACCGGAATCGGACGCTGCAGCAGCGTTCCCTACCCACCCTGTTAGACCGCTCACCAGGAGCAGCATCAGTGAAAGTATAAAAAATGAGATCTTCGTTGTTTTCATGTGTCCTCCCCGTCTCGGTGTTGTCCGAATAATTCATTATTTTCTTTGAATAGGTATTACTGTTAACCTTTTTGTCGATCTTCTGCCCATTTGATTGTTATTATTTACTGTATATTAACAATCAATGCTTTGCCTTTCCACTTGCAACATTTTCCTCCGTCATTTTTTTTCCAACCAGTAAAAGCCCTTTTAATACTTACCCTCCAGGTAAGCTTTGCGAAACCCAATATTACATCGTGAATCTGAAAAAAGGTACATTTACTTTAAAACATATTATTTAAAATTTAAAACTCAAAAAAAGCCGCGATTTCCGCGACTTTTTGTTATACAGTTTTTTATCATCTATTAATTTGCTCTGGTTGTCAATACAATCTCGAACTTCGAACCAGCTTCACCCGCGAACACAATGGTTCCCTTCTCAGGCAATACAATTTCGTTTTGTCCACTGACCACTGTATGATTCATGCCTACACCCGCTTGGTTGTATACAGCAAATGCGCTGTTTGCAGACATCTTGACGGTCATTTCTTTACCTGCAGCTGATGTTGGAATCGAGTACCATGTGGCATGACCATTCGCCTGAATCGTAGTCTTCGATTGTTTTCCCGCATAGATCGGTTTGATGATGTCTTGAGCAGCATAAACGTTGCCTCCAGCTGTAACATATTCCACGCCATTTTCCTCATAGAAATTAAACTCCATCGTGTCACGGCCCGCTAATCCAGGAATTTGCAATTGGTTCACGGCTTGGTTAGCTCCAACAATTTTATTGGTGTAGATATAACCAGGCAGCTCATTAAAAGTATGAATGGGAATCATCGGCATCGCTGAGTTGTACAGTGTTGATGTATATTTTTCATTGACCAACACGTAGGCTTTGCCTTCACGTTTCTGCCATGCGGCCTTTACTTCTGCAGACAATTCATTGGTTTCAAGCTTTTCTGCTTTATATTCCGAGGAAGCAACTTGCCCAAGCCCAGGAACGGACTGATACGAGCGAGACCACAAGTATGTGTTCCCATTGACTTCCTGAACGAACTTCAGCTTTTCCGTAGCCGCATCATTAACAAATGAGCCATCATTGGTGTACGTATAGGTCTGATCAGGACTGTTAGGAGAGGACAGATTAGATAGCGTTAATTGCCCATCATCTTTTACGTCCATCTTCATTAACATGTTTGCCCCACCCGCGTATATGCCAGTGTGCTGTGTAAGTTCCTTCGGCATGGTTGTTTTCACTGGTGCATCATAAGACTTCTCCGGCTTACGCTCTGGAATGATATTCTTCTCCTCAAGCGCGCCAAGCAACAGCTCAGTTGCCAGCAATTGATCCGTTGAGCTATGACCACCCGAAGAGGTTACCGCAGCAGCCATATTATACTCCGGAAGTACAATCAATGAGGAATGATAGGTTATTGTATTGCCGCCTTTGCTTACTGCCTGGATGCCGTAATCATTAAAAGGAAACAGGTTCACGCTGTCCCAGCCCAGGCCGTAACCAATAGAAGAATCGCCTTCTTCTGGCCACATGCCTCTCTTGTATTCTTCTTGCTCCATGGCCTCTACGGATTCCTCCGAAAGAACACCTTCAACCTCACTTGTAAAGATTTTCGAGAACTGAACCAGATCTTCAGCGGTGGAATAGATGCCTCCCGAGGCAATCATATTTGTAGTCTCTAATGGGAGTTGCTCCTCATGCGAAGGGGAATATGTTGCTGCCATCTGGCTAAAGTCCACAATATCCTGTGGTGTTTTGGTATTCTCCATACCAAGAGGTTCGGTTATGTACCGGTGCATGAAAGTTGTGAAGCTCATGCCGCTAACCCGCTCAACCAGAATTTCAGCTAATGTAAAACCGTCATTACTATACACCGAGTATGCGCCAGGATCGGCCTTCAAATGTTGCGTCGCCAATTGCTCCAGTAACGTATCATGTGCATAGGTATCATTATCTCCAAACAGTATTGAACTGTTACTTGACGTTCCGAGAAGTCCGGATGAATGATTCAGTAACATGCGTGGTGTAATCTGTTGGTAACGCTTGTCTTTCATTTTAAAGTCTGGAATATACTTCACGACAGGCTCATCAAGATCGATCTTGTCCTCGTCAACAAGCTTCATTACGGCGGTTGTGAGCATCATTTTGCTGGTTGAACCAATGCCATACATGGTATTTGAAGAAAGCGGGATGTTGTTTTTCAGATCATTTTTGCCTGCCTGACCGGAGATCACAATCTCGCCCTCATCCATCAGTGCGTACTGCACACTTGTCGTAGCGTATGATTCAGTGAGTACCTTTGCCTTCGCGCTTACTGCCTTTTTAGTTAGATCATACGTAGGGTTACTATCGTTACTGGTAGCGGGTGTGGCCATGGCCGACATTGGGGACATCATTGCAAACACCAAAGTTATGGCGGCGATAGACGTTCGTTTCTTTCGTGTCAATCTCATCTTCTCCTGTCTAGTCTATGGATTAGGAATCTCTGTGTTAGTACTCCAGTAGTGTAACCGAAGAAGATGAACTGTCTGTGGCTTGAATATGAATCGAGTATGAACCAAGCAGGACCAACCCAAATAGGTTGGACACACGGTAAAAATCGCTTTAGTCCAGCTTTGTTTTGTTTGCAAATTAAACTTTTGCTATAATGGTATATCAATCAATGGAGTGCCAATAACATGGCTAAGTACATAAATAAATGCAATCCATAATGCAGTATGAGTAATGGAGTTGAAGCAATGCTAAAAGTTAATCGGAATGACCATCGCCCGATCTGGCAGCAACTTCTGGATCAAGCGATTCATAATATCACAACCGGGAAATGGCAACCAGGCGAATTGCTGCTTCCATCACGTGAACTTGCTCAATTAATTGGTGTTTCACGGTCAACCATACAGATTGTGTACGAGGAATTATTCAGCCGAGGGTATACGGTAACCTCTCGACGAGCCGGGACAAGAGTTAGTGATTGGACATATGCACCTCGGTCAACAGAAGGCATCACGATGCAAGGGCCTATTCCTCCCGAACTGCCTACACTAAACGAATCGATTGGTCATCTGCATAGTTGGTTCGGCAATAGAGACAATCGCAAAATAGAAATTGATTTTAATCCCCATGAGCCTTATCTGGATGAAAGTTTCACAAAAGCCTGGAGGCAATCCTTTTTACAAGCTTCCACTGAACCTAATCTGGATCTTTGGGCTTATGGTGATGCCAGAGGGTTACTGGCGTTAAGAGAACAGATTCAGCGTTATTTGTCACTTGAACGAGGCATTCATATCGATGTTGATCAAATCTTGTTAACCTCAGGTGCACAACATAGTATTGATTTAATTGCCCAGGCACTCTTAAGTGAGGGAGACAGAGTTTCCGTAGAAGATCCCGGCTTCCCAGCCGCTTGGTTGGCGATGAAATACCGCCGGATGCAAGTCGATCCCGTTCCAGTTGATGAGTATGGATTATGTGTAGATCATATTCACCCACAGACAAAACTCGTATTTGTCACACCTTCTCATCAATGCGCCGTTGGTGTTATTATGTCGGAGCCACGCAGGCAACAATTGATGCACTTGGCAGCTCATCATCGATATTGGATTGTTGAGGATGACTACGATAGCGAATTTAGGTACCGTGGAGATCCGCTTCCGACTATATTCAGTCAGCAACCTCAGAATACGCTTTATATGATGAGTTTTTCCAAAATGGTTGCACCAGGCATTCGACTATCCGCTATCATTGGCCCCAAAATAGCTATCGATCGCCTTACTCAAGTTCATGAATTAACCTATCGTCATCTGCCGATTATGGAACAATTAACGCTAACTCATTTTATTGAACGTGGTCATTTCATGCGCCATATGAGAAGAGTTCGGAACATATATCGACGCAGACACGAAGTCATGACCAAAGCCATTGTTGCTTCTGGGCTAGGCTCACGATTTACATTAAGTGGTGTGGAAACGGGATTACATATGCTTCTAGAATCTGAAACGTCATTTGACGAAGAAGCGCTGACGAATGCTGCCCTTGATCAAGGTGTGCGCGTGTATCCGCTTAGTAAGTATTGCTTGGATAGTCACCGAAAAGGATGGATATTAGGTTTTGCGAAAGTGGATGAGAAGCAGATTGAGGAAGGCATACATCGGCTTGCAAAGATTGTATTATGATGGAGAACATGCTCTCCACTCGGATTCGAAAGGATGTTTTTGTAATGAAAATGAAAATTTTAGTATTGGGAGCCACCGGACGGGTTGGGAGTCATTTCGTCTCTAATGCCCTACGTTCCAATCATCATGTAACTGCACTGGTTAGAAGCCCGGAAAAGGTACAAATCAGGGATGACAATTTCGTTCTGCATCAAGGGAATGCTTTAGTCAAAGAAGATATTTATCAAGCCATACAGGGTGTGGATCTCGTTGTTAGTTCCTTAAGTACCGATGGAACAACTACATTATCACAATCCATGGGATTGATTGTTAAGGCTATGGCTCAGGAGCGTATCAAAAGAATCATTACCATTGGTACAGCAGGAATATTGCAAAGTCGAACCGATCCTGGCTTGCTTCGTTTTCAATCGCCCGAGTCCAGACGCAAGTCCACGAGGGCAGCTGAAGAACATCTGGAGATGTACAACATTCTCAAAGCTTCAAAGTTAGAATGGACCATCGTGTGTCCTACCTACTTATATGATGGAGAATCTCTTTTTAAGTACCGGATTGAGCGCGACTATTTGCCTGACGGCGGAACTTCTATATCAGTAATCGATACTGCGGAGTTTGCTTATCAGCAATTAATGTCTGATGAGTATGTACAGTCTCGTGTAGGTATAGCCTACTAAGAGCGTGTCCATAATCTCACTTATGGTACATCTCTACTGTTCAGAAAAGTAAGTTTTAATCTAAGCAAGCAAAATAAGAGCCTGCAATTGTTATCCAGTGGTAACAATTGCAGGCTCTATCTGTGTCTGCTGTTGAGCTATTTAAGCCCTTCATATAAAGGGAATTGCGAAGTGATTTCGCGGACACTGCCTAATATTTGATTTTTTACATCCGAGTTCTTTGGATTTTTAAAAGCAAGCCCTATCAGCTGAGCAATTTCTTTCATTTCCCTTGCCCCAAGTCCTCTTGAAGTCATAGCCGGAGTTCCAAAACGAATACCGCTCGTAACTAAAGGACTTGCCGTATCGTGAGGGATTGCATTTTTATTAGCCGTAATCCCTACTTCATCCAGTAAAGCTTCGGCTTCTTTGCCTGTAAGGCCCATCGTTCGTAAGTCAACCAACACGATATGATTATCTGTTCCTCCCGATACAAGGGTGAGTCCTTCATTCATTAAAGTTTCTGCCAATACGTTGGCGTTACTCAGAACACCTTCAATATATGTTGTGAAATCGGATTGCAATGCCTCACCTAATGCCACCGCTTTCCCCGCGATAACGTGCATGAATGGCCCACCCTGGGTTCCCGGGAATACAGCTTTGTCGATCACCTTTGCCCAGGAGTCCCGGCACAAAATGGCTCCCCCTCGTGGTCCTCGTAAGGTCTTGTGTGTGGTGGTTGAAACAAAATGGGCATGTGGTACCGGGTTAGGATGCAAACCTGCCGCAACAATTCCTGCTATATGCGCCATATCTACAAAGAAAAGAGCTCCCACTTCGGCGGCAATCTGGGCAAATAATTCAAACTCAATGGTCCGCGGGTATGCACTTCCACCTGCAACAATCATGCGTGGACGATACTTATAAGCAAGTTTACGTACTTCGTCAAAGTCAATGCGGCCCGTCTGTGCATCGACACCATATGAAACAAAATTGTAAAACCTACCTGAAAAATTAACAGTACTCCCGTGTGTTAGATGACCACCCTGGGATAGATTCATGCCAAGTATTGTGTCCCCAATCTCAACCGAGGCAAAATATACTGCCATGTTGGCCTGAGAACCGGAGTGAGGCTGCACATTTGCATGTTCAGCGCCAAAAAGTGCTTTAAGGCGGCTATTTGCTATCTCTTCGACTGTATCGACATGCTCACACCCGCCATAATATCTTCTGCCCGGATACCCCTCCGCATATTTATTGGTCAATACCGAACCTGTTGCTTCCATCACAGCTTGACTTACAAAATTCTCTGATGCAATCAGTTCTATCTTATCCTGCTGCCTTCCAAGCTCTTGCTGGACAGCCATTCCTATTACTTTATCTTGCTTCTCCAAATGTTTCATGAACATCTTCCTCTCAATATTACGGTTATTTATTCGTTCCAAACTGTTTTTTGGGAAATTTACTATTCATCAGTAGATGTGCCATCATTCCTGCAAACAGTCCCCAAAATGCACCACCCACACCAAGCAAAGTCACATTCGCTGCTGTCGCCAAAAACGTAATCAATGCAGTTTCACGTCCCTTAGGGTCCGTTAATGCATTGGCAAGACTGCCACCGATCGTTCCAAGTAAGGCTAATCCCGCTAATGTTGCAATAAAGGTAGCAGGAAGAATCAAAAACAGAGCAGCCAATGTTACGCCAAAAATGCCGACAAAAATATAAAAAACACCACAAGCAATACCTGCAATATAACGTTTGGTTGAATCCTCATGTGCATCCTTTCCTGTACAAATCGCTGCTGTAATAGCTGCCACATTAAAAGCATGTGATCCGAATGGGGCTGCAAGAAGCGAACCCAAACCTGTTGCGGCCAAAATAGGATTGGCACTTGTCTTGAATCCATCATTACGCAGAACAAGCATTCCGGGCATATACTGCCCTGTCAAGGTAATAATGAACAGCGGTAGCGCAACGCCAAGTAAAGCATTTAACGAAAATGCTGGAACAACAAATACAGGCGATGCTACAGCCAATTGGATCGTACTGAAGTCTGTTTTTCCCATGCATATCAGATAAATCAAACCAATTGCCAATATGCCAACAATGGCATAACGGGAAGTAAACCTTCTTAGCACGATATAGCCTGTAAACAGTACAATCACAAGCAAAGGATCTACCTTCGCCCCTCCAAAGGCCGATATTCCAAACTGTAGCAAAATACCTGCTAACAATCCTGAAGCGATGCCTGGGGGAATAAGTCGAACGAAACGTTCAAACATGCCTGACCAACCCAAAATAATAAATCCAACTGCTGAAATCATGTAAGCGCCAATAGCTTCTGGATAAGGGGTTACCGCTAATGCTGAAACGAGAAACGCCACACCCGGTGTAGACCAGGCTGTAATAATCGGCTCCTTATATCGATAACTGAGCCAAATCCCCGTTACGCCTACCCCAATCGAGATGGACCATATCCAGGAAGCGGTCATTTCCGGGCTTAAACCAGCCACTTTTGCAGCTTGAAAAACAAGGATAAACGTACCCCCGTAATTAACAATTACGGATATCAAAGCGGCGATTACCGGCGATATCAAATCACGGCCACGTAACGAAGGGGATGCTGTCTTCATATTTAACACTACCTCTCACTTAATCATCGATGCGTGTGTTTTCATTCCAGTAATATTCGTCTGGTAAATACCGTGGTCCAAATACACTTGTTCCTACACGTATCATTGTAGCTCCTTCTTCAATGGCGACTTGGAAGTCACCAGACATACCCATCGATAAAATATCCATTTCTACGCGTGGAATATTTTTCTCTTTAATCTGTGTACGGATCTGGTTTAACAATCGAAAACAATGTCGTGTTTCTTCGTTTGTCGCATTCAGTTTTCCAATGGTCATTAAACCTTTCACATTTAATGTCTCGAATTGAGACAACTGTTCTACAAGCTCGACGGCTGTTTCTGGAGAGGCACCAAATTTACTTTCTTCGTAGGACGTATTAATTTGCACAAGAATGTCTAAGGTCTTATTCTCTTTGAGAAGCTGGTTATGTAACGCTTGACCCAGTTTCAGACGATCTACGGAATGGATGAGCGTAACATATTTAACAACGTCCTTTACTTTATTTGTTTGCAGATGCCCGATAAAATGCCATTCCACCTGCTTGCTTTGTTCCATGAGTGGGAATTTGTCTCGGAGTTCCTGAGCTTTGTTTTCTCCAAACAGGAGCTCACCTGCTTGGATAGCTATTTGTAATTTCTCTAGCGGTACCGTTTTGGTCGCGAGCAACAATTGGATGTCCTCTATGTTGCGACCTGAAGCCTGGCAGGCCAATGCCATTTGCTGTCTTACAGCTTGAAGATTTTCTTCTACTAGGTGTTTCATGTCAGCCACCTTCTTTCTATTCCAAACAGGAATAAATCAATGAGATTAGCTCCTCCTTATGTATTGTGAAGAATGTGTGGAACGTCATGCTAGTATAGCAACGCATGGATTGGATATACATATCCAAAAACGCTCCTTTTGAGCAGTCCAAAACGACAAAGTGGACATTAATTCAATTGGGGCACCTTTAATATGCTTTTAAAAGTCAATAATCTGATTGATGTGATGCCCGCACGCTTCTTCTGAAATGAAAAAAAGCCGCTAATTTAGCGGCTTGGTTTAGTCCTATGTTCATGTCCAAAACGAAGATACATGTTTTATGATGATTTACTCATTCACATTTTCCTTGGTTACCAGCTTCAATTCAGCGGGAATGGATGACTCCACCTGCTTGCCACTGAGCACATCCAGAGCTGCTTGCAGCGCCAGTTGGCCAATCAGCACAGGCTGCTGAGCGACTGTTGCCGTCAATTTCCCATCCTTAATGGATTTGATTGCATCATCATTACCATCGAATCCGATGACCGGAATGTCTTTACCTGAGCTTTGAATCGCTTCAATCGCACCAAGTGCCATCTCATCATTATGGGCAAATACCGCCTGCACGTCAGGATTACCCTGAAGCAGATTCTCCATGACATTTAATCCTTTGGACCGATCGAAATCAGCAGATTGTTTGGAAACCACATCAAGTTGCTTGTCAGCCACTTCATGGAAACCTTTACCCCGTTCTCTTGTTGCGGAAGCGCCAGGTACACCCTCAAGTTCAATGACTTTTGCGCCCTCACCCAGTTGTTCCACAAAATATTCAGCTGCCATGCGTCCGCCTTTAACGTTATCAGATGCCACTAGTGCCGCCACTTCGCCTTTATCTGCGGAGCGATCCAGCGTGATTACAGGAATGCCCACACTATTAGCGGATTGAACTGCTGTGGAGATCGCTGCAGAGTCCGCAGGGTTAATCAGAAGTGCACTAACGCCTTGCTGAATGAGATCATCCACATCATTGGTTTGTTTGGCCGAATCGTTCTGTGCATCAACCACGATGACCTGTACTCCCTGTTTTTTGGCTTCAGCCATGACTCCATCCTTCAGTGATACAAAGAATGGATTGTTCAGTGTAGATATCGACAAACCTATTTTCTTTTGTCCGTTACTTTTGGAAGGGTCAGGTTTGGCCCATTCCGGTGGCTCCAGAGAGCACCCGGCCAGAACGATGATCATCAGCATACTTACGAGTGTTAAAGTCCACTTTTTCATATATATTCTCTCCTTATGCTGTTTTCTTGCGGTCCAGCAGGACGGCAATGGCAATGACGATACCTTTCACAACCATTTGGTAAAATGAGTTTACTTCAAGCAAGTTCAATCCATTATTCAACACGCCGATAATCAAAACACCGATCAGTGTACCGACGATGCGTCCACGTCCTCCAGCAAGACTTGTACCACCCAGTACAACCGCTGCGATTGCATCCAGCTCATAGGATGTACCTGCTGTTGGTTGCGCTGAATTCAAGCGTGATGTCAAAATTGCACCTGCCAAAGCAGCGAGCATACCTGTCAGGGAGTAGATCATAATCTTCACGCGATTAACTTTGATACCTGAGATAATAGAAGCTTTCTCATTACCGCCGATGGCGTACGTTTTGCGGCCAAAAGCTGTTTTATGCAAAACAATCCATAGAATCATGAAGGTAATCAGCATCGTGATTGCAGGCACCGGAATGCCCAGCAGGTAACCACGGCCGAACAGTTGGAACAACAGATTATCCCCGAGTCCTGTAATTGGATTACCATTCGTGTACACCAACGTCAGTCCTCTAAATATCGTCATCGTTGCCAATGTAGCGATAAACGGAGCCATTCTGCCTTTGGTAATCATCAGTCCGTTCACCATACCCATGACACCACCGAGTGCTACACCGATAATGATGGACAAGATCGGGTCCAGGCCGGACAACATCATGTTTGCTACAAAAGCACTGGATAAAGCCAAGATTGAGCCGACCGACAGATCAATTCCACCCGTCAGGATAACAAATGTCATACCGAAAGCAATCAGCGCATTAATCGAGACTTGACGCAATAAATTCAAGATATTAAGCGGTTCCAAGAAACTTGGATTCAACACCGATACGATGAGAATAAGAATGATTAAGCCGAGCAGCGGTCCTAATTTTTGTATCACACTTGAGAAACGGAAGCCGCTTTTAGCCGTTTTGTTTTCCTGCATTGTTGTCATATCACTGTCCCCCTGTGGCCAATGTCATAATGTTTTCTTGTGTGGCTACTTCCCTTGCAACCTCGCCACTGATGTGTCCTTCATGCACAACCGCGATTCGGTCGCTCATGCCAAGCACTTCAGGTAGCTCCGACGATACCATGATGATTGCAACACCGCGGTCTGTCAGTTCATTCATCAATTCATAGATTTCGCGCTTCGCTCCGACATCCACTCCGCGTGTGGGTTCATCCAGGATAAGTACGCTTGGACCGATACCAACCCATTTCGCGATAACCACCTTCTGCTGGTTACCCCCGGATAGATTCCTTGCCGCCGTCTCGGAGGATTGCGTTTTGATCTGTAGACGTTTGATCAATGTATCTACAAAGTCTTGTTCTTTCGAAGCTGAGATGAAACCTTTGTTTGAGAAACTGAACAGATTCGTCAACGCCATATTTTCGCGAATAGAAAAGTCTAATACCAGCCCTTCATCCTTGCGGTCTTCTGTAATAAATCCGATTCCATGTTTCACTGCATCTGCCGGTTTACGAATGTTTGCTTTTTTGCCGCGGATGAAGATTTCACCGCTATCCAACGTATCCAAACCAAAGATGGTTCTCATGATCTCTGTTCGTCCAGAACCCATGAGTCCTGAGAAACCGAGTATTTCCCCCGCTCTCACGGTGAAGTTAATATTCTCGAATAGACCTTTGCTGCTTGCATTCCTTACTTCGAGGACAACTTCACCATATGAAGGATTCCGGACAGGATAACGCTCGGTAAGTTCACGACCTACCATTTTCCGCACCACTTCATCAAAGCTTGTCTGCGGAATATCTTGCGTGTCTACCGTTCTTCCGTCACGCATGATGGTAATCCGGTCACAGATCGTGAATATCTCCTCCATTCGGTGAGAAATATACACGATGGACACGCCTTCCTTCTTCAGCGAGCTGATTACACCAAACAATTTCTGAATCTCGCGCTCCGTAAGTGCTGCTGTTGGCTCGTCCATAATGATGACCTTAGCATCTGTCATTAACGCTTTGGCAATCTCGATCATCTGTTGCTGCCCGACAGAGCACTCTCCCGCAGGACGTTCCAGTGGTATGTCTACGGAAAGCTTGGCGAACTGTTCTTTGGCAAGCGCTTTCATTTGTCTTGTATTGAGCAATCCGAACGATGATGTCAGTTCCTTACCGATGAAGAGATTATCCAGCACCGTCATTTCAGGCCATACGTTCAGCTCCTGATGTATGAATGTGATACCCAGTTTCTCGGCTTCCTTTGGACTTCCAAAATAGTTTTCTTCTCCGTCGATCATGATGGTCCCTTGGTCTCTCTGATGGAGACCAATCAGAATATTCATCAGTGTGGATTTGCCGGCTCCATTCTCCCCCATCAGGGCATGGACCTCACCGTCTTTTAGTTCAAAATCCACTCCGCTCAGCACCTGATTCGTTCCAAAGGCTTTATGAATATCTTGCATCTGAATGTGCATTACGCAACCTCCTTTTAACCGAAATGGACTCCCGATTGTAAAATGCAATTGGCATAGGGTGTCGCTTCACCTGTGCGGATGATCGCCTTCACCTGCCGGGTTAATACTTTGAATTGTTCGTGGCTGACGGAAGCATCGATTGCTTCTACCCCGAATTTCTCTGTGATGAATTGCATGGCTACGGGATTACCTTCGCGAATCTCTTCAGCCACAATGACTTTCTCAATGACCATATCTTCAGCGATCTCTTCCACCACTTCGTGAAAACTTGGTGTTCCCAGTTTGAGGGCCAGATCGATTTTGAGTACCCCATCCGGTACCGGCAGACCTGCATCCGCAATTGCAATCATGTCCGTATGGCCCAGATCAGACAAAATCTTGGAAATATGACTATTCAACATGCCATTTCTTTTCATTACAAACTCTCCTCTACTTCATCACGCGTTGGCATGCCGCCCTGCGCTCCGAACTTGGTGACGGACAACGATGCAGCCCGATTGGCGAAGCGTATACTCTCTTGCAACGCTTTTCCTTCAGCCAAAGCAACTGCAAATGCGGCGTTGAACGTATCCCCTGCCCCAGTAGTATCGATAGCCTCAACTTTATAAGTTGGGACTAGAATTTCCTCAGTGCCATCAAAGTAACGTACACCTTTACTGCCCTCCGTGATGAACAACTTGTTAGGATACTGACGTAGTGCCTGTGCCGGACTCATACCCTGAAACAAAATCTCGGCTTCATGCTCGTTCGGCGTGATATATGCGGCATTGTCGATCACTTCTTGCGGTAATGTTCTCGCCGGTGCGGGATTAAGCAGTAGCGGTGTTCCGAATTCTGCACATAATGTACTTACATGAACAACCGTTTCCTCCGGAATTTCCTGCTGGATCAGTACGATATCTGCATCACGGATCACTTCAGCTGCTTCATCGACATATGCAGGAGTGACTTCCCGATTCGCCGCTTCAACCACTACGATACTATTATCACCTTCTGCCAGAATGATATGAGCCGTTCCACTTTCTAAATGTGTAACCGGTTTCACATTTTGCGTATTTACAGCATTTGCTCTAAAGTTCTCTAAAATATCTTTGCCAAAAGCATCGTCGCCTACCCGGCCGATCATCGCAACCTCGGCACCCAGTCTTGCAGCGGCAACAGCCTGATTGGCTCCTTTGCCACCAGGAACCGTTTTGAAGCTATCGCCAAGAACGGTTTCCCCCGCTCCCGGCCGTCTTGACGAAGTAACAACCAGATCCATCGAACTGCTTCCAATTACACATATTTTAGCCATCTGATCTCACCTTTCTCGTAGTGCCCCGTTCGATGAAACTTACGGGCAACTGTATGTTTTTGTTCTCTATTGCAGCTTGTTCGACAAGCTGGATAAGTAATCCCGCGGCTTCTCTTCCCATCTCGTATGCTGGCTGATGGATGGTGGACAATGCCGGCGATAACAGGCTGCTCATCGGAATATCATCGAAACCAATAACTTGTACGTCATCAGGAACTTTTTTTCCGATTCGTGATGCCTCATGCAGTACTGCCATGGCTGCGATGTCATTGCTGGCAATGACCCCGTCTGTGTCCGCATACTTCCTGAATAATTCTTCAGCCCATACACCTGCCTCGTTAATTGAAAATGAGGTCGTCTGGATTACCCGGTAGTCTAACCCAGCATCACGGATGATTTCAATCGCCCCTTCAAAACGATCCTGAGCGGGTCTGATCTGTGACGGTCCCTGCATAACCGTGATCCGGCGACTGCCACGTTTGATAATCTCCCTTGCAGCTAGTCTTCCACCTTCCCTGCCATCCGCATACACGGATGGACGATCCAGTGATGTTCTGTCCAGAAACACAACGGGAATCTTCAGTTTTTCATATATTGAAGAATGAGGATAGTTCGTTGAAGAGATCACACCAACCACGTTGTTCTGGATAAACGTCTGGATGTAATCCTGCTCCTTCCGTTCATCCTCATCACTATTTCCAAATATCAGTCTGTAATCCTGTTCCTGCATCCTGTCCTCTACACCGCGGGCCAACTGCGGGAAGTAAGGGTTGGCAATATCCGGCAACAACAGGCCTATCAGTTTGGACTTGCGCTTATATAATGAGCGGGCCACTTCATTTGGCGAAAAGTTAAGCGCCTTCACAGCATCTTCCACTTTCTTGCGTGTGTCCGCATGAACATAACCTCTATCATTAATGACTCTGGATACGGTGGCAACAGATACGCCAGCCAGTTGAGCTACGTCTTTAATTGTTTTCATAAGTTGCTCTCCTCTATGTGTAACCGGTTACAGACATTAAATTATCATATTATTTTTGATTTGACAAGCATTTTCATTCTGGAAATTTCTCCAAGTATACATAAATGTGCACTGGAATCCTTCTATATCATGGTTTTCACCTGTCAGGGAGATCGATACTTCATAGACGTAAAGAGGCCATCACTCGATTAAAACTCAGAGTGATGGCACCCAGATCAACATAAGAATCAGTAATCTCGCTGAACTTAAATAGCCTTTAATTTAACAAATTAGGAGTAAATTTTCCTAATAAATCAATTCATAGCGTTTATTTTATAACTTCCCGTAAACTTCATCTGTAACAGGTTCCAACCATTCCGGTGTGCCTGCAGTGATCGCAATGTGTTCAAACCAACTATCTTTAGCGGCCCCATGCCAATGTTTCACACCATCATGAGTCACAATAACATCGCCGGCTTTTAGGAATTGAGCAGGTTTTCCTTCTTCCTGATACCAACCTTCCCCACCAGTCACTAGCAACAGCTGAAATCCACCGCGATGGATATGCCAGTTATTTCTGCATCCCGGTTCAAACGTTACATTCCCAACACCCACATTCACTTTGGGATCAGCAACCAAGGATTGGAGATAACTATGCCCTACAAAATATTGTGCAAATGCTTCGTTTTTTTCTCCTACCGGGAATATCACTCCATCTTTAACTTCTTCATGTTTAGCCATTTCATTTCCTCCAATGTGATCTTATTGATTAATGCGTCCTGCTCCTATGTTGACTTAAAAATGATTACACACATACGTGCGATATCGCACATTCGTGTATAATATAAAATAATTGCACTGCCTCTGCAAGGATCAAATGAACCCGATCTGTGCCTTATGGCGCAAGGAGACAACATTTGTGCAATTACTCTCTGGAAAGAATGGTGATTACTATCGTTTCTATTACAGATCGAAGAATACTAAAGTCTCAGGAAGCGATCAAATCCGCTTTTATCAAACTCATGAACGAGAAACCTTTTGATAACATTACGATGCAAGATATCTCTGATCATGCAAATGTCGGCCGCAGAACGATATATCATCACTATTCGGACAAATTTGACTTGCTGGATAAATTAATTGAAGAACATATTGATGAACTAAGAAGATTGTGCAAAGAAGCATCCGATCTGGATTTTATAAAAAGCAATGTACTTTGGTTCGATTATTTTGAAGTTCATTATTCATTCTTCTCGGCTATGTTACTGAGTAAAGGAGCCCCTTTTTTCCGCAATCGCTTCCTGGCTCTCGTCATTGAAGAACTGGAAGATGAGGTGAATGTAACGGAGGGCAAAAATAAAGGACTAACGAAAGAAGTTATTCTTACGTTCTTTGGTACAGCAATCGTTGGTATCGTGGAATCCTATTTCACGAATGGATTACCTCGGCAACCTCACATTGTCGCAGAACAAGTTGGGATTTTATTAGAAAGGAATCTATGACATAGACTCCTCATGAACCGTTCCTTCTTTATAATCTTACCACCTGGGGAGCGGTTTATTAATTATCATTACAAACATTGGCGTTATGTGATATGGTCAGTGAAGATATTAGATTCGTACATACATATGTGCATGAAATGCGAGGAGAAGATCGAAAGTGATAGAGAGAAATACCCTTGAGAAACCAAGTAAGTTTAGTGATCCCATTTTTGTCATGCTCGTGGCAAGCCTGTGTTGCTTGTTGTGGGGAAGTGCGTACCCGTCCATCAAACTTGGTTATATCGCATTTAACATTCTGCCGGAAGATATTGCTTCCAAGTATGTATTTGCCGGATACCGATTTACACTAGCGGGCTTGCTGCTCTTGCTCCTGTCTCGTATCGTTAGAAAAGAGAAGCTCCAATTGTCCAGGAAGCAGTGGACAAGCCTTATCATGTTAGGTATATTGCAAACCGGTTTGCAATATATGTTTTTCTACGTTGGCGTAGCCAATACGACGGGTGTCAAAGGCTCCATTATGAACGCAACGACAACCTTTTTCAGTGTTGTTCTGGCCCATTTCATCTATAAAAACGACAAATTAAGCAGAAATAAAATCGTTGGCTGCTTGCTCGGATTCGTTGGTGTAATCATCGTAAACTTCCATACGGATCTGCTTGCTTTTTCCTTTTCATTCACAGGCGAAGGGTTTGTTATTATAGCAGCACTTGTTTTTTCCGTTACGGCCCTTTACGCAAAACGTCTCACCGCTACGATTGATGTTCTGATCATAACAGGGGTCAGCCTGTTTGTTGGGGGACTGGTACTTACGCTGTTAGGTCTATCACTCGGCGGTCGGGTTACTCATTTCACCTTGGAATCCACCAGTAACTTGATCTACCTGGCCTTGCTGTCATCCGTCGCATTTTGTTTGTGGAATATGCTTCTCAAGTATAACAAGGTCGGAAGAGTGTCTGTCTACAACTTCCTAATCCCTGTGTTTGGCGCATTGTTATCGGCGTTATTCCTGGGGGAAACGATCTTGGAACTGAAAAATCTGGCTGCATTACTGTTCGTGTCGGTCGGCATTTATTTAGTCAATCGTGTTCGTTCTGTGCAAAGCTCTAATGATACCCCAATAAAATAGACTACAGTCCATCTCATGGAAATCAAAAAAGCCGCTATTTAGCGGCTTTTTTTGTAATAAGAATATGATACACTTTTGTTTCTTACAATGGGTATAGCTTAATATATACTCGTAAAGTCAATCAAGTCCTCTTCTTCCTCATAATTGAATACAATGGCGTGATTACCCAATTGGTATACCATCTCATAACCACCAACGACTTCATTGTAATACTCTGAGGAAGGTTTCCCCATCCATATTTTCACATTCCATGGTGACAGATTCTGCTTTTCATTGTACAAATCAAAAACGGCAATGCGTGATTTATTGGTTAGCTCGTGCATGTATGAATCAAATCCGACGCCGAATTTAGAATAATAATAGACCGCTCCCCATTCCTCATTTGAACGAGAGGTTGGTTTCCCCAGCTTTTTTTGCGCATTTTGAAGCGTCATGCCAATCTTGATGTCCGTCCGGCCTGGTAATGCACCCTTTAAAGCAGCTTCTTTCAAGCTTTTCAGGTAAGCGCGATCGCCAACACCCGAGTTCGGCCAAGCTTTTGAACGGAGGTTACGCGTATCTTCCAACCGCAACTCCGATTTGTTTACATTCAACTTAAACGTATTAACTCCATAGACGAATTGAAGGTTGTTGTAATTTTTGAACTGTACTCGGGCACCTGAAAGAGTACGGATTCCATCATCTCTGCTTGCAGAGTAGGAATCGTCGATTTTTTTACCCTTATTATCGACATATGTTACACGGCGCAATTCCCCGGAACGAACAATATAGGTTTTCACCTCATTAAAATTAGAAGTTCCCCAATCGGTAATCATCAGCATGTCTGGTGTACTAGCCTCTTTGCTTTTCACAACGAAGTTCCAGGTTTGCGGCAAAATAATCGTATTCAGATCCAGTTTTGCTGCTTGGACTGTTCCGTATGCTGCACCTTTTTTCAGCAAGGCTGCGCGATACGTGCCTGAATAACTCTTGTCGCCTTTTTTATTGTTTGTCCAACCATTTTCTTCGGTCAGCGTGCTCTTCTGTTCATCATAAGCGAAAATATAAACGGTGTAAGCCGTTTGTTTGGCATCACGAAGCGTAAATGAAAGCCGGCTCATACTTTCGAGCTGTTTGGCGGAGATTTGCTCTCCTTTGGCAGCAGCATTGGGTGGAAGCAGAAGCAATGCGCTTAGAACATAGCCGATTAAAGTTAGTAGGGCCAGAGAAGCCCATTTTGATTGGTGCTTAGGGTATATCATTGTTGACTCTCCTTTGAGAAAAAAAATAAAATCTAGTAGCGTTTTTCTAATTTTAAACCGTGCACAACCTCAACATTCAAACAAGTAATTGCTAGCGTGTAATCTTAATCAAACTATGTAATTAATATAGGTTCATGTTCAATAGGCATATCCTCCTACTAGTACTATTTTCCTAAGAATGATAACATACCCTATCTAATAAAGAAATATATAACAATCTGAATCAATAGTTTTCCTTCCATATAACATAAAAAAGCCGCTGATCAGCGGCTCTTCAAGTAACTTCGAATACGATATGATTTACAGGCAGGAGTACACGACATTTCGTAAGCGTCGTTGAACGTATGGCTCCTGGCTATTCAGCAAATGCTGGGCATACATAACTGTAAGCTCTGAATCCGGATCAATAATAGCCATACAACCAGCAGCGCCGCTCCATCCAAATTCGCCAATTGGACTCAGTGAGCCGCTTCCTGCTTTGGAGATATGTGTGCGAACACCCAATCCATAGCCGTATCCATACATATGATCCCAGGAATAATCACCCCGAGTCATCTCGTTCAGGTGATCCGTTCGCATCAGTTCCACTGAAGCTTGTGACAAAATGCGGACGCCTTCGGGACTCGTACCACGCCCAGTAAGTGCATTTAAGAAAAGTGCATAGTCACTAACGGTTGACAACAATCCTGCACCGCCGCTTTCCAACTCTGTCCCTACCCGGAATCCGTTGCCGTCCAGACGGACAGCCTTCTCAAGCTCATCATTATAAGCATATTGCGGAATCAGGCGTGTCTGCTGCTCATCGTTCAGATTAAACGCTGTATCGTTCATACCAAGTGGTCCGGTGATTTCATCCCGGAGATACGTACCAAAGCTTTTGCCACTTACCACTTCCACCAAGGCTCCCAGCACATCATGGCACATGCTGTAATTCCAATGTGTCCCTGGTTCAAACAACAACGGTTCTTTTGCAAGCGCTCTCGCGAAGTCACGTGTAGGCAATGTTCCGTTGGTGCTTTTTACAGCTTCTTGAATGCTTGGACAACCAACGTCATAGGAGAACCCGGCTGTCATGGTGAACAAAT
Source organism: Paenibacillus sp. FSL R7-0198 (assembly GCF_038000415.1). NCBI lineage: Bacteria > Bacillati > Bacillota > Bacilli > Caryophanales > Paenibacillaceae > Paenibacillus > Paenibacillus sp. FSL R7-0198. Next base: position 29,074 of record NZ_JBBOCB010000002.1, read on the forward strand.
CTCGCACTGTAATGGTTCTTGTCGCCTTTTCCAGCCGAATCTCTCCGTTCGCCATCGTTTTCTTCACGGTCATATCAGCATACTCTGGCAGATAATCGGACAGTGGATCACTTAACAGCATTTCACCTCTCTCTACCAGTTGCAATCCTGCCACGCAGGTCATGATTTTGGTCATGGAGTATAGATTGAAGATCGCTCCATCACCGATAGGTGTTTTGTCTTCCAGATTGGCGTATCCATTACGATAATGGAAAACGGTATCATTTCGATGCATAACCAGCACCTCTGCCCACGGTATACGCCAGGATGTAATGCGGTCAATAAATGAAGCAAGCGGTTTAAAATCCATTTTTTCCCGTCCTTCTATGTAAAATCGTTTATCATATTGCGATGTGGTCCATATTCAATCCCACAATCGACATATTAATAATATACGACCTTTTACAACGATTGACCACCACCTATATACTCTCCTATGTGCAATTACAATACATATCCTTTGTGCATCACACTGCTCCACACGAATAAACCGATCCATGAAAGGATCGGCTTATGTTGTACCGTTTTAGACTTCGCCGCGTCTGTTCTCAACCGATTTCATACGGTTTTGATCATCTGGTACCCGGTCAACACTGAACTCTTGACCAGCTTCAACCTCACCATGACCAGAAATATTCCGCGAAAAATTAGTGAACTGTCTTTTTTGTTCATCCAGCTCGTGTTTTTGCTTCAAAAGCTCTTGCGGGTCTTGTTTTGTCACTATGCTAACCTCCCATACATGAAATCATGCATTGTATTCGCACTATAGAAGTTTTCCATAAGAGAGCTGTACTTATGCATGAAATACCGATTCCTTTCATAATATGAGTCCATACATTCACCAAACATTATATAGAAACTGTGTGACATAAAGGAGAGAACAACAGATGAAGCGGATCCTCTTGTCCTATCCTCTTAGTGTAAATACTCCCGTTTATAAAGATAACCCTCCTGTTGAGATTCAGCAGCAGTCCAGCATAGATCAAGGAGATCTGTATAACCAATTTATCATCACATCTCTCGACCATAATGGAACTCATATTGACGGGCCTTGGCATTTCAATCCGCAAGGTCTAAAAATAAGCGAGATTCCAATAGACTACTTTATCTTTACTCATCCAACAATCCTCGATATTCCCAAAGGAGATGATGAACTTATTACAAAAGCTGACTTGGAGCCGTATGAACACCAGATCGCTGGCTCTGATCTACTGCTCATACGCACAGGTTTTGGAAATTTTCGATCATCTGACCCTGTTCGTTATAGTGATCATAACCCAGGGTTTGCAGCAGATGCTGCAAGTTACCTGATGGTTTTTGATTCATTGAGAGCAGTTGGAATGGATATGATCTCTTCTGGCTCTGTGATTCATGTGGATGAAGCTATCACTTTTCATAAGATTATGCTCGGGAAAGGTCGGGTTGATGGCAAGTTCATTCTACTTATAGAGGATATGAATTTAAACCATGATTTATCTGGAATTGAAAAGGTATATGCTGTTCCATTGTATATTGAAGGTGTTGACAGTAGCTTCAGTACAGTTTTTACGGAAGCTTGATTTTTTTTATATACATATGGTAAAACAAAAACGCGCTGGCAAGAGTATTCCTCCTGTCAGCGCGTTTTTGTATGTTAGTGAATATCTTTCTTTTTGAAATTTCCGCCTCTTACTTCAGCTACATCGTATACGACTACAAAAGCAGTTGGGTCAATTTCGTGAATGATATCTTTAATTTTACTCTCTTCCATCCGGTTAATGACACAAGTAATTTCCTTGAATTGCTCATTAGAGTAGCCACCGTAAGCCTCAGTATACGTTGCTCCACGGCCTAAGCGGTCCCGAATGGTTTCAACCATAATCTCAGGTTGATTCGTAATAATTTTAAACGTTTTGGAGCCGCTCAAGCCCTCTTCAACAATATGTATTACTTTAGAAGCAATAAAATACGCAAGTCCTGACAAGATCGCACCTTGCAGACCGAACACGGTAGAAACGACAATAAATACAAACATGTTGAGGAACAGAATGAGATCACTGGTTCCAAAAGGTACTTTTCGCGAAAGGAGTACAGCCAGCATATCTATGCCATCCAATGCGCCACCATTACGTAATGCAAGTCCCATACCAAAACCGATAATAATCCCGCCGACAACCGTAACAAGCAAGGTATCACCTTCAATGATAGTTGGTACATGGTGCATCAGACTCGTGCTGATTGCCAGTGAAGCAATACCGATGATCGAATATAACGCAAAGCTTTTTCCGATTTGCTTGTACCCGAGCCACACAAATGGAATGTTAATAATCCCGATGAGCATCCCCAGTGGTAATCCGAACAGCTGTGATCCTACGATACTCAGACCTGTGACACCACCATCTGAGACATTATTCGGGATCAATATGGCTTCGAGGCCATATGCCGTTATAAATCCCCCAATGATAATCAATAATACTTTGGAGAGAATCTTTAACTTGTTTGACTTTTGTTTTCTGTTTTGATGCATTGCATTTCCCCCTTGATGAACAACCGATAAAAAACAGTCTATAATAAAAATCACTGTTTTGGCAATAGATCGTCATTTGTGTGTGTTAGTTCATTGTCCGATGAGCGTTCGATACGACGAAATTTTATGCTCAAGCATCTCATCAGCTGTGTTAAGTATGTGCATCTGTTTTTGAATCGACTCTTTATGCTCCTCCAGCAGCTTTAAACGATCCGCCGCCGTATGCTCACCTTCCTGAAACAAGGAGGCATATTTTTTAATAATAGCAATGGGCATTTGAGTCTCTTTTAATTTGATCACAAATTGTAGCCACTTCAGGTGTGACTCGTTGTATCGCCTGTCTCCACTGGCATCTCGGAAAGGAGTTATAATCTGTTCCTTCTCATAATAACGCAACGTATGTGCACTGATATGGAGTAATTCTGCCACTTCACCTATGGTATGCATGGTTAACCTCCCCTCCATTTTCCCGCTTGACTTAGAGTAAGCTCTAATCAGTATAATCAACTCGTGGTCACATCACAATAAAAAATGAAATCAGATCCAGGAGGAATTCCCATGAAATATACAGTGATTACCGGTGCCAGTTCAGGCATTGGATATGAAGCGGCTTTAGCTTTTGCAGCTCGTGGCAAAAATATGATCCTGGCTGCACGCAGAACCGATGAATTGGACAAATTAAAAGCAAAAGTAGCTGAAATCAATCCAGATCTGGATGTTGTCATTCGTATAGTGGATCTGTCTATTGCCGCTAATGTGCATGAATTCTATGAAAGTCTTCAGGCTTATTCCATTGAGACTTGGATCAACAACGCCGGATTCGGGAATTTCGCTTCCGTTGGCGAACAACACCTGCCAAAGATTGAGCAGATGCTTCATCTTAATATAGAAGCTCTTACGATTCTTTCTTCCCTGTATGTACGTGATTATGCAAATGTTGATGGCACACAGATCATTAATATCTCCTCTGGTGGTGGATATACGATTGTAGCCGATGCAGTAACCTACTGCGCAACCAAGTTCTATGTTAGTGCCTTTACGGAAGGACTTGCGCAAGAGTTAAAAGGTAAGAACGCAGCGATGCAGGCCAAGGTGCTCGCTCCGGCTGCAACCGAGACGGAATTTGCGAAACATTCCTTTAATGTAGATGAGTTTGAATATGAAGGCAGGGTTCCCAAGTTCCATACGGCGGAACAAATGGCTGGATTTTTGCTGGGGTTGTATGACAGTGAGAGTGTAGTGGGCATTGTGGATGGGTTAACATATGACTTTGAACTAAGAGAACCCATCTTTCCATACGCTGCGAGAGCAGCCTCGAAACCACAACATTAACCCGAAAACTGAAGTCGAAGCTAAGTCGGCTCAATACCAGTAAACATTCATCTAACCTCAATGATAAACATCATTAAATGTAATTGTTAAACATCAGTTAACGTTAAAAAGGGAACCTGTCTCCAGGTTCCCTTCTTTGTATTTATATTCAATGCTTTATATTCAATTCTTAATTGAATGTTTACTATATAATGAAGTAATTATGCCAGCCTCATTTTGAAATCCTGATATCCGAATTCACGGACAACTTCGCAATCGCCGTCTTTTCTTTTGACTGCAATCGCTGGAAGCGGCATGCCGTTGAACGTGTTGGTTTTCACCATGGAGTAAATCGCCATGTCTTCGAATACCAGACGGTCGCCTTCTTGCAAAGGCTGATCGAATGAATAATCCCCAATCACGTCACCAGACAGACAGGTTTGTCCACCTAAGCGATACAGATGAGCCTTCTCACCCACTTCTCCCGAACCGATCAGCGGCGGGCGATATGGCATTTCCAGCACATCAGGCATATGGCATGTAGCTGAAGTATCCAGAATGGCAATGTCCATACCGTTCTTATGGAAGTCCAGCACAGAAGTCACCAGATAACCCGCATTCAGCGCAACAGCTTCTCCCGGCTCCAGATATACTTCCAGACCATAGTCGTTCTGCATACGCTTGATGCATGCTTCCAGTCTTGGAATATCATAATCTTCACGTGTGATATGGTGCCCACCACCGAAGTTGATCCATTCCATCTGCGGCAACCATTGTCCGAACTTCTCGACAACTGCATTTAGCGTAGTCTCCAGATCGTCGGAGTTTTGCTGACACAGTGTGTGGAAGTGCAGTCCGGAGACGCCTTCCAACAGGTCTGCATCGAAATCCTCCAGTTTTGCGCCAAAACGCGAACCCGGAGAACACGGATCGTAGATCTCATGTCCTTCTTGGGTAGAGCATTCAGGGTTGACGCGCAAGCCGACCTTACGGCCAGCCTGAAGCGCCTTATCCTTGAATTTTGCAAGCTGTGAAAAAGAATTGAAAATAATGTGATCGCAGATTGAGATAATCTCGTCGATCTCTTCTGCGCGGTATGCCGGAGCAAAGACATGATTCTCTTTGCCCATTTCCTCATGGCCCAGACGCGCTTCATACAAACCGCTCGCCGTTGCACCGCTCAGGTATTCTCCAATCAGCGGATACATCGCAGTCATGGAAAATGCTTTTTGAGCGAGCACGATTTTGGCACCTGTACGCTGCATAACACCGTTCAGGATTTGCAGGTTTTTCTCAATAAGCGCCTCGTCAACAACAAAACATGGTGTCGGTAATTGCTCGAACCGCATTTTAACGAACAAGCTCCGATTCTTTAACTTCTTCTGGCAGCTCATCAACGAGTACCGGGTTGAAGTCTTCTACCCATGGGAGGCCCCATTTGTTCAACTCTTCCATGAATGGATCTGGGTTGAACTCTTCTACATTATATACGCCTGGTTTGTTCCACTTGCCTGTCATGACCATTGCTGCACCGATCATAGCTGGAACGCCTGTTGTGTACGAGATTGCTTGGGAACCCACTTCTTTGTAGCACTCTTGGTGATCACAGATATTGTATACATAATATGTTTTGTCTTGACCATCTTTTTTGCCTTTGAAAATACAACCGATGTTTGTTTTACCCACAGTACGTGGTCCAAGGGATGCTGGATCCGGCAGTACTGCTTTCAGGAATTGCAGTGGAATAATTTGTTTACCTTCATATTCAATAGGCTCGATTGAAGTCATGCCTACATTTTCAAGAGCTTTCAAGTGAGTCAGGTAGCTTTGACCAAATGTCATGAAGAAACGGATACGTTTCAGACCTGGCATGTTTTTTGCCAAAGATTCCAATTCCTCATGGTACAACAGGTACATGTCTTTCTCTCCAACTTCTTTGAAGTCGTAGACACGTTTGATTTCCATCGGTTTTGTTTCGATCCATTCACCATTCTCCCAGTATCTTCCGTTCGCAGATACTTCGCGAATGTTGATCTCAGGGTTGAAGTTGGTTGCGAACGGATAGCCATGGTCGCCGCCATTGCAGTCCAGAATGTCGATGTACTCAATTTCGTCAAAGTAGTGCTTCAGGGCATAAGCGGAGAATACACCAGTCACACCTGGGTCAAATCCACTACCGAGCAATGCAGTGATGCCTGCTTGTTCAAAACGCTCTTTGTAATCCCATTGCCAGCTGTATTCAAACTTCGCTGTATCATGTGGCTCATAGTTCGCTGTGTCCATGTAATTTGTTTTAGTTGCAAGACAAGCATCCATGATTGTCAGATCTTGATACGGCAAAGCAAGGTTCATAACGATATCAGGTTTAACTTCGTTGATCAGAGCGATCAGTTCGTCAACATTGTCAGCATCTACTTGTGCTGTTGTAATTTTTGTTTTTCCGCCGTCCAGCTTGGCTTTGAGTTCATCACATTTGGATTTAGTACGACTCGCGATGCAGATTTCCTCAAAAACTTCGCTGTTTTGAACGCATTTGTGTACTGCCACGGAAGCAACGCCGCCGGCGCCGATGATTAGTGCTTTTCCCATTTTACATTCTCCTATCCCAATATGTATTTTTTTTAATTGGTTTAATACGATGACAACAAGACAACAAAAAAAGCAAGGTGAAAAATGCTCGCAATCGCGCATCATCACACTTGCTTATCGATATACATCATAAAAAAGACGTGAAGTCTCCATGACCAAAAAAGTTCACAAGAACTCCTTTGGCGGAAAGCTCCTTCATGTATATCAATATTGGATCAGAGTCTATATAGCAAATAATTCGCCTTTACCACTCTTATTGACCGTTTCACAAGTTGATGTGCAATTGCACTGGTTGTAAAGTAACCAACTTATAAAATTTGAGCTTTGAACTCAATCAATAAAGCAACGTAAGTTGCCAATCGGCGTTTGACCCGGCTGTCCGTATGGCCTTAACTTCCTGGTGAAGTGGTCAAAATTATCTGCTGGAAAGCTCTAATTCATATTGATAAATTAACTTCCCAAAATCACAGGTCTTACACTATCAGACGTTGAAAAAAAAATCAAGCAATTATCAAAAAATAATTTTTTGTCCGGATAACGACTAGGATTGAAATTGATATCCTTCGAATACTTTTAACCCTTCTTTGTTAAGTAATTCCCTTGTTACTTCAGGCTTTTGAGGACTTTTGTCGAATACTTCTTCACACGCGATCATGATGTTGCCACCAGCAATTTCCGCTAATTGATCATGGGATACACTATACACCAGCCTCCCCAGATTCGACCAAACCATCGCACCGGAACACATCACACACGGTTCACAACTCGTATACAGAGTGTATTCGCTCAGGTCAAACACGTGGTGTTCGGTACAATACTTTCGGATAAGCCCAATTTCTGCATGATGCGTAGGGTCACAAAAAGTGTTGATTTTATTTTCCCCAATCATGACGACCTCTCCGTTTTTCACCAGAATGGCTCCGAATGGTTCGTTTCCTTCTTTGCGAGCTTGCAGAGCAATTTCAATGGCTTTATGCATGAATTGTTCATCTTTATTCATAAGGTTAACCTCCACCACAAAAATTATGTATCCCACTTTATCTTTTACATTAAGCATGTTCACCACATGAAATGCTTCTTGTTCATTCCATTCTATCATCTATACCAATAAAGAGTATGACGAAAATTCGTCATACTCCAATGGGTCGTACTACGTTTATCTATTAAAATTTCACAGGCAATGCTGCCAATCCCTGTGATGACAAAGCAGAATGCCACTGAATCTCTTCCTGAGGAATACTGAGTTGAATATCCGGTAGCCGACGTAAAAGCGTGGTAAACGCCACGTCCCCTTCTACACGAGCAAGTGGAGCACCGAGACACATATGGATGCCGTGTCCAAAGGCCAAATGCCGTTTTATTTTGCGTTCGATATCCAAATCTTCGGGGTCAGTGAACTGCTGCTCGTCCCGATTCGCTGATTTCAGAAGGGGAATCACAACATCTCCCTTTTGAATCAATTGTCCATCCAACTCCGTGTCCTGTGTTGCATAACGAGGACCTGAAGAAGTGGCGGGTCCGTTATATCGTAACAACTCCTCCACCGCAGAAGGAACCAGATTCAGATCTTGTTTCAGTTGTTCCAGTTGTTCGGGATGGGTCAGAAGAAGATAAGAGCCGGTTGCAATCAGATTGGAAGTCGTCTCATGTCCAGCAAATATCAATAACGTGATCATGGATATTAATTCATCTTCATTCAGTCGATCACCCTCCTCCTCAATCGCAATCAATTGACTGATGAGGTCATCTGAAGGTTCTACTCGTTTATTCGCCACAAGCTGTGAGGTGTACTCTGCAAATGATCGCAAGTGCTGCGCTACTGCAGGGTCCTGTTTACCAAAACCAAGACCTTTGGCAATGGCTTCAGACCATACATGGATCTGAGGTCGGTCTTCCTGAGGTATACCCAACATCTCGGAAATAACGTTGATTGGGAAAGGATAGGCATAGTCTTTTACAAGATCCATCTCTCCTTTTCCTTCGAATTGGTCAATCAACTCATCCGCAATTTCCTGGACGCGTGGACGCAGGCTTTCCATATATCTTGGCGTGAACGCTTTGGAAACCAGGCTACGCAGTCTACGGTGATCCGGTTCATCAACAAAGAGCATCGACTTTCCGGTAAAAAAAGTCTGGGGTTCCGACGAACCAAGCTCGCCTGAGAGATTCTTTCGAATATCATTGCCACTATCAATAGAGTTCATATCTACCGTAAATCGAGAGTGATCTTTCAGCACTTCCATGGCAACGTCCATCCGAGTTACAATCCAGGTTTGCCCTGCTCCACCCATCGGATTAGGAATAGGAACAACGGAGCCTTTGAAACGCATCTGTGCAAACATGGCAAATGGATCTTTACTATTTTCTTCGCTAAACAAATTAAATTCTACTTTTTCTGATGTCTGGTTATTCGAGTTATTCATATAAATCTTCCTTTCGAAGTGAAGTTATTCGAATCTATGGAAATATATGTTCATTCCGATTATATACTACTCGTATATTTAATTTCAAATATCATAGTTTAAACAACATAAAACAACTGTTATAACAACATTTTATTAATATACTAATAGTATATTAATAAAAACTAGGGGCATATAAAATCAAAAAAAGAGGTTGGCTTTGAGCCAACCCCCATATTAATTCCGTTGCTTCACCAGTTCCAAGTACCACCAACAGGCTTCGGTCACTCTATTGGCTTCCGATTGAAACGCACTGGATTTGTACTCTTTGTGAAACGCTTGAAGTACCACTTCGATTACAGGAATATTTAAATCCTCTTGATCCTGTAATAACGCTAAAAGCCCCTTCGAAAGTTGCTTTAATGATGCAGATTCCTTGGATTTTTGAACACGGTTGTTGAACTCTTCCAATTCCTCCAACAGAGTATCAATACCCAGTCCCATATCATGGTTACGCTCATCGGCATTCAGGAAATAGAGAGACTGAAAGTCGAAAATATGTTCATTTCTCTGGTGCATGGTTCTTAGAATCACTTCAATGTACGTTAGTACTTTTGGAACTACTTCGCTCCATACCGGTTTTTGCGTATTTAGACTTCTTGATGTGTTGGCAATCTGATGTAATATGCCGTAACACAAAATTGCCCCTTCGTTGGCATATAAGCTAATGTCGTTCCCGTACACCTGAATCAAGCGTGTGGACAGCCATTTCAGGTGAACTGTAGCCAGCTTGGCTGAGTTGATCTCCCCGGAATAAAATCCCGTCCAATATAATTCCCATACTCGCTCTTTATTAGGTACAGACATAGGAATCGCAATCTGATCTACGAGCAGGTCATAATCCGATGTATAGTGATTTTGTTCAAGCTCTTTGCGAATGAAAACATCCTCTTGCATACGCTGATCAATAATCGAATATAAACAGTCTTCTTTTGAGCTGAAGAATTTGTAGAATGTGCCTTTGGATACACCTGATTGATCCAGGATCATCTGGATTGTTGTATTTGCATAGCTATGCTCTAAAAATAGCGCAAGTGCTGTTTCCAATAAACTTTGTTTACGACTACTCATGTCTCGTTATCGCCCCAAGTTTTTCTATTGATTTTAACATTCATTCCTCAGGAGTTGAAGCTTTGATTCGCAGTATAGATATCATATAAAATAATTGCACAATGAGTAAATTTGCACAATGAGCAACTTGTTTGTTATGATAAACCTCACAAAGTGCATGTTCAGTAAGTGTGCTCTTCTTAAAAAGAATTAAACCATAGTCATTGGTGTTGGAGGTGAACGCATAAGCGGAGAATAATGATTAAAAGAAACTTGCGACATTTGAAGAAAGAAGCCACTGAAAAAGCACTTGCTGGTGCTGCATTTGAACTTACCCTTGAACATGGGCTTGATGGCTTTACGGTCGAAGATATCGTGCATCAGGTGGGTTGTTCACGTAGAACATTTGCAAACTACTTCACATGTAAAGAGGAAGCCGTAGCAAGAGGTGCGATATCCGTTCAGAATACAACGGAACTCGAAGAGTTACTTACCGAAATGCCCGACAACGTCTCCTTGCTTGACGTACTGTATAACCTGATCAAGATGCAACTTACAACAGAACTAATTGGAAGACTTCATCAGCTGCTCTCACTATCCCAGACTTATCCCGTGTTAGAACCGCATTATCTTGGAGCCATGCACCGGATGCAGACACAGGCACAAGATACCTTATTAGACTTATCCAACGGGAAGTATGACGAGATCTATACTTATCTTCTGATCAACGCACTATATGGAACGATACTGCCATTAATTGATGGAAGACTCAATGTGTTGCTGCCCGGACAAATCATGACTGAAGATACCAAGCCCGGTGCTATCACCTTTGATCAATTTTTGGAAACCACATTTAATCATTTGCGGGCAGGATTCGAACATGCCAACCATCCACATTCATCATAGAGGAGTGTAAATTAGAGAAATGTCTACATTATTATACAGAGTGGGGAAAACCGCTTTTAGCAAACCTGCAACCTTCATCATTGGCTGGGTTTTAATTCTGGGAATTGTCATCTCCATGATCAGCATCAATGGTATTCACATCAGTTCTGAAATGAAGATTGAAGGCACAGAGTCACAGAAGGTACTGGATCAATTGGCAAAAGAACTGCCAGCCGCCTCCGGCGGTCAAGGAAGTGTTGTCTTCAAGGCACCCGACAACGAGCGTTTGGATACGCCTGAACGTTTGGCTGCCATGATGAAAGGTGTTAATGAAGTTTACGGATTAGACAAAGTCATTAATCCTGCGGACTATGCAGCTGAAGCGGGTAATTCGGGTGCTTCGGCGGAAATGGCTCAGAACGCTCAGGCTACCGATACGGCACAATCCGGAACAACCACGCCTCCTCCCTATGGACCTTTGATGGTCGATGGTGTTCCTGTACCTGGTATGCTGATCTCTTCGGACGGTAGTATTGCACTGTTCCAGTTCCAATTTACAATCGAGCAGTCTGCCATAACACAGGATGTATTTGATTCCGTTATTCAATCTGTTATGACAGTAGAGCAAGGAACCAACATTACGGTCTTGCCGGGCGAAACGCTCAAAACGGTATCGATTGGGGTTGGCTCGGCTGAGATTGTCGGATTGGTGATTGCTGTCATTGTATTGCTGATCACCCTTGGCTCCGTTGTTGCAGCAGGTCTGCCTCTGATCACTGCACTCCTCGGAGTTGCCATTGGAGTTGGTGGTGCGTTCTCCATCTCCAAATTCATCGAAATGCCTAGTGTTACTTCCGTCCTGGCTCTCATGGTTGGATTGGCTGTTGGAATCGATTATGCTCTCTTCATTGTTAATCGCCAGCGTCGAATGATCATTGATCAAGGCTTGAGCGCAAAAGAAGCCACTGCCAGAGCTATTGGTACATCGGGCAGCGCGGTATTTTTTGCCGGATTAACCGTCATTATTGCACTGTGCGGTATGCTTGTCATCGGTCTCACATTCTTGTCTACGATGGCTTTGGTCGCAGCAGCCACCGTACTCATCAACGTATTTGTTGCTTTAACCCTGTTGCCTGCTTTACTCGGATTGGTAGGAGAACGCATCTGTTCCGCCAAAGCTCGTGAGAAAAGCGCGAAACATCCTAAAGCCACTAGCCGCGGAGTCGCGGACAGATGGGTGAAATTCGTTATCAAAAATCGTTGGGCTACCATTATCGCCATCATCGTCATTCTTGGTTTTGCCGCGACGCCGATTACCAAAATGGAAATGGGTATTCCTGGCGCTTCCTCAGCGAATCTGGATACAACTGCAAGACAAAGTTATGATGCCATCTCCGAAGGCTTCGGGGAAGGATTTAACGGACCACTTATTCTGGTTGCAGAGCCTAATCAGTCTTCCGTAAAAGTTACACCGGAACTCTTGGGTGGTCTGGTGATGGAACTTCAAGGTCAGAATAACGTTGCACAAGTCACACCGCTTGGTATGACAGAAGATTTAGCTATTTTCAGTCTCATTCCAAAAACGGGTCCTAACGATAATCTCACCAAAACACTGGTCACTGATCTACGCGCGGCTAATTCCAGCATCGCACATACCTATGATGTGAAACTTGGAGTTACTGGACTCACAGCTGTTAACATCGATATGTCAGCCAAACTGGCGCAGGTATTCCCTATTTATGTAGGCATCATAATCCTGCTGTCGCTGATCATCCTGTTACTCGTATTCCGTTCGATCATCGTTCCCATCAAAGCAACAATTGGCTTCCTGCTTAGTATCCTGGCTACATTCGGGATCACAACTGCTGTATTCCAATGGGGCTGGCTGCATTCGCTCTTTGGTTTCGATACAGGCGGCCCGCTGCTGAGCTTTATGCCGATCATCGTGACAGGTATCCTGTATGGCCTGGCGATGGACTATCAAGTCTTCCTGGTTAGTTCCATGCGGGAATCCTATGTGCATGGTCATCGCGGAACTGAATCCGTCGTGCATGGGTACAATCAGGTAAGTCGCGTAGTTGTTGCCGCAGCAGTAATTATGGTCTCTGTATTTGCAGGATTTATATTCACTGATGATGTTATGATCAAACAGATTGGTTTCACTTTGGCGGTAGGCATTCTGATTGATGCTTTCATTATCCGAATGGGCTTGGTCCCAGCCATCATGGCTATTTTTGGAGACAAGGCTTGGGCACTTCCAAAATGGCTGGATCGCATTCTGCCAAACTTGGATGTTGAAGGCGAGAAGCTGATTGCTTCCCTGAATGCTGAAGAGCATACCAACACGAAGTCTGGATTAAAATAATCATTCCACTACAATCGTAATGGTAATACCACGTTTACTCATCACGACTACATTCACCAATACAAAGACCTCCTCTGTTTTTATAAACAGGAGGTCTTTTTTTCTACTCCAAATTTATGCGGTGATGTCTTCAATATGGATATTATATCGTGCGGATTGAGAAGCATTAACAAACGCTGCAAATAACTTTTGACTATAGTCATCTACTTTATAGCTGTACTCTGGATGCCATTGCACAGCCAAAACAAATGAACGGTTCGGCATGACCACGGATTCGATGAGTCCATCTTCAGCGACAGCCACGGCAGTTAACTTATCCGACAACACCTTGATTCCCTGATGGTGATAGCTGTTCACTTTTATCGTATCTGTTTGCAAGATATCATGAAGCAAATTATTTTGCTCTATATGTACATCATGTACTAGTTTCGTATACGGCGGGCTTTGCTTATGATTAACGATCTTGTTCCCATGAAGTTGAAGGCTAGTGGGAATATCTTGATATAAAGTTCCACCCAACATAACGTTAAATAGCTGCAGTCCACGGCATATGCCAAAGGCAGGTTTATCAAGCTCAATTACCTTTTGTAATAATATTGACTCCATCATATCGCGTTCAATACACAACTCTCCACAGGCAACCTCTGCATGCTCATGATACAGCTCAGGATTGAGATCATGTCCCCCGGTGAACAGGAACCCATCGAACTCATCAGCCAGCGTTGCTATGATCTCGGTATCCGTTGTCAAAGGCAGCATAATTGGAATCCCACCTGCTCCTTCTATCGCGTTCATATATTCTGGAAGCATCCAGTAACTTTTTTTGTCTGTATCATATAAAGGCAGTACACCGATCATCGGCTTTTTCATGGGTTCCCCTCCTATCTTTTCATTCATTTTATCAGATCTCTTCCTATACAAATTCACTGAATTATTGCATTATCCTACCTCTATCATCTACGAACCCGTTTCATCCGGAATGCTGGAAAACTAAAAAACAAACAAAGCCGCTATAACAGCGACTCTGTTTGTACTTACAAATCCCATGGATATGGATTCATCTGATTAGTTTAAACCTCATCTCATCTAGGCGGCTTTTACTGTGGTTGCTTCGTCTGAATTCACTTGGATGGAACGCTGGCATATCAGGGTAACGACAAAAGCCAGCAAGGCAAGCATCACAGCAACTGGCGGCACCCACTGGACACCACCCATATTAACGGCGATTCCCCCAACGCCGGAGCCTAACGCTATACCCACGTTCGCTGCCACAGGCAGGAGTGTAGATGCAAATGCTTTGGACCCCGGCGCGATCGATCCTGACACATCAAACAAATATAGCTGGGATGCCGCGCTCATGGAGGATGACAGACATCCAATCAGGAACAGGAATGCCAAGCCCATCCACACATTAGAAACGGTAAAACTCATGCCTAGGAAGAGGATGGCTTGAATTACAAAAAGCCGCTTGAGCTTGGGCAGGAAGTCACCCTTCGCTATTTTGGCACCAATCCAGTTACTCAGGATGCTGCAGGCACCATAGATCAGAAGTATGGCACTTATCCATTGAACAGGCACACCCATTGTCTCACTTAGGAGTGGTGTAATGTATGTAAAAATCACGAAAATACAACTGTTTCCCAGTACAGGGATCAGACAGGCAAGCAATATGCGCGGCTTCACAAAGAGAGACATCTGATCTCTGAACGAACCGACAATCGTGGTTGTTTGGCGTGGCAGAATACGGAACATGAACATCAACGGTACAACACCTATACACGCCGTAACAACAAACGTCATGGACCAGCTCAGATGTTGTCCGATAAATGTACCGAGCGGAACACCTAACACATTAGCGATTGAAAATCCGCCCAAAATCCAGGCGATAGCTTCCCCTCTTCGCTCCCGGTTCACTGCATCACTTACGATTGAGATCGAAAGTGATATCGTCAGTCCACAAGCAACGGCCGACACGATGCGAATGGCCATCAGAGAAGAGAACGTTGTTGAGAACACGGTCAATAGATTTAATGCTAACACGATTGCAAATCCAATCAATATGGAACTTCTTCTGGATATTTTGGCCAAGAAGGCCACGGCAAATGGTGTACCCACTGCGTATGCAATCGCAAAACCGGAGACAAGCATACCCGCGGCAGCAAGTGATACTTTCATGTAACTTTCAATTTCCTTCAACACACCCACGATGACATACTCGGTTGTTCCCAGTACAAAACTAACGAGCGTAAGCGTTAAAATAAGTAGCTTCTCTCTATTTCTAGTCATAAATCAATACTCACTAATCCTTTCTATTGTTGCAAGCGCTTCAATTCTGTCTACGATCATTAATTCATGTATTTTCTGCTTTCCCATCCCTTCACTTTCGATATATAGTACATTTTGGATAGTGAAATTGTACTGTCAGATATACCATGGCGACAATCAAGGTTGTTGTGGTTTTATTGCAAAACATTATATATGTTGTCATTTCAACACAGACTTTCAATACAGATTCTGAAGGGAAGACATAGATGAATACACACCACGAATCCGGCCAACTGCATGCAAATCGAGATTGCACCATTATTTATGTAGGGAAACTGGCCGACAATCCCCATTGGAGTTTTCCGACGCATAAACATGACGATCTGCATGAGATTATCTACGTAACTGAAGGCAAAGGATTGTTCACCATTGACGGTACCAAACACTGGGCTCAAAAAGGTGACATGCTCATTTATAATAAGGGGACTCTTCATGAGGAGAAGTCCAATCCTGAATTCCCGTTATCCACCTTTTATTGCGGCTTTCGTTTTACAGAAGACACCCACACCCTTGAGGATTGGGTCATCCCTCCCTCTAACAAACCGATCATTCGAGCAAACCGTTATTCCGATGAGCTCCATTCGTTAATGCAGACTCTCTTCAATGAATTTTCAATCCGGGAACATGGTTATGAATCTATCTCTGGGCATGTCCTGAAAGCCATACTTCTGATCATTGATCGTCAGTCCCGTCAACAGCTTCCTAGTGGGGAGACTATTGGGAGTAATAACCTTGCTGAGAGCATTAAAGACTATTTGGATACCCACTATCGGCAAAACATTAAACTCAAAGAATTGGCAGATCAATTTCATATCGATTTTTATTACTTAATTCATATGTACAAAAATCACTATGGCACTTCTCCCTATCATTACCTCATTCAACGAAGAATGGGTGAATCCACCCGATTATTAGTTTCAACTAACAAAAAAGTATGGGAAATTGCCAAACTGGTCGGTTACGATAACCCCAATTACTTTACGATTCTATTTACCAAATCGGTTGGTGAATCTCCACGGAGTTTCCGAAAAAAGAATCAAAAGGATATGTTCGGGGATGAGGTGTCACATTCTTACTAATTTCACTAATCTCTCTAAGCGCAGAAAGGCGCTCCATTTAGGGAGCGCCTCTTAGGCCTTGCATATCTCTTACATATCTCTTTACACTTTTCCTTACTTCTACTTTAGAGCTTAAATCGGCGAACCAACTCTTGCATGTTCTCAGCTGTTTTGGATAGCTGTGCAGAGGATGCAGATATCTCCTCCATTGCCGCCATTTGCTGTTGGGCTGCTGCTGAAGTTGTCTGAGCACTGTCAGCCGACACTTTAGAGATATGACTCATCGCGGCAACTGTAGCCGAAACTTCTTCCGTACTGGCTGACAACTGTTCGGAGACAGCGGAAATATCCTGAATTTGATCCACGATATGCGTTGTATATTGTTCAATGTTCGATATGGTTGCAGAAGCTTCTTGGCTAATCCGCATTCCTTCACCGACTTGATTGCGAACTTTATCATTCATAAGAGATGTGGATTTGGCAATCAAGTCGAGCATTTTGCCAATGGTAGCGCCAATGTCGTCCGCACTCTGTTTGGATTGCATCGATAACGTGCGCACCTCACCAGCAACGACAGCAAAACCTTTTCCGTGTTCTCCTGCTCTTGATGCTTCAATAGAGGCATTCAGTGATAGTAGGTTGGTTTGCCGAGAGATATCCGCAATCGCTTCATTCATACGATTGGCTTCGGCAGACAGACTGGACAGCTCATTAATCAATGCCGAGGTTTCTTCAACAGCTCCCAGAATATGTTCCATTTGTTCTCCAACCTGGTTTATGGTTTTCCCACCATTAGCAACAGCGCGCTCCGTCTCTTCAGCCGAATCAACGATGGCACTCGCAGATTCTGCAATTGTACTGATGCCTCTCGCCATCTCTTCTACGGCATTTGCGGTTTGTTCCGAATTTTCCGCCCCAACGATAGCTGATTCCGCAGTCTGCTGCATGGTTTCAGCCACATGTTGAACCGATTGGGTGGTTTGTTCTGTACTTTCCTGAATCATTTGGGAAGAGTGGCTTAACAACGATGACGTCTGATGAAGTTCAGCAACCACCGATTGAAGGGAACTGGTCATTTGATCAAAATCATTTGCCAATATACCAAATTCGTTCTCGGTTTTAAGATTAACACGTTCGGACAGATTCCCTTCGCTTACGCTGCGGGTTGCCTTTCTCAGTTTTTGCATAGGTACAATAAAAGATCTCAGAATGAAGAAAATAATAACTCCAGCAATTAATACAGATACAGCAATGACGGTTAGACTCGATACCATGATGGGTTTCGCTGCGGCGATAAAGTCTTCATGGCCCATCAAAGCAATGACATTCCACCCCGTCAAAGCATTAACACCGTTATATACCTCTAGATCATACGCCAGATCCGTTCTGACAAATTGAGAAAATGCCATCGGCTCATCGGAACTTGAAGCCGTATTTGGATGAACTGGAATTCCCTCGATGAGCGCCCCGCCGAGTTCTCCTCCCCCACCTTTTACAATGGCACCAGACCAAGCTGCGATGGTTCGATTGGAGTCAACCACAATCAGGCTCCCATTACCTCCGACATCCACATAAGATATTTCTTTTGCTAATCGCTCCAGATCAAGTTTAATACTTGCTACACCTTGTTGATTTGAAAGAGCCTTTGAAATTTCTACATAAATCTTCCCGGATACCGGATCTGTCATAATACTCGAAAAAAAGAGTGATCCATTGTTACTCATACCATTGGTGTACCATGTTGTGCTGCGTGGATCATATGTTACATCTTCTATTGCTGGAGATGATATAACACCACCTTGATCGCTGCCCACAGTGATGGCAAGAAGATCAGGATATGTATCAGCTAATTGGTCGATTCCTACTTGTACTGTTTCGTTGTTCGCCTGACTGGGGGTGGTGCCATACATACTGTCTATGTAACTCAATAATGCTGCTTTTTCCCCCACCAGATTGTTAATATGCTGTCCTGCCATCGTTAATATGGTATTGATGGGCTCTGTCATTTTTTGTTGCACCTGATCTTTGGCACTATGATACGAGAAATAACCGATAAGTGCAGTGGGAATAATAAGCACTGCAAGGAAAGCTGCAATGAGTCTAGTACTCATTAATCGTAAACTGGCTCCTCCTTTCCTATAAAATGACCTTTTTTTCTTTTTCTTTTCCAAAGTGAATCTTCCTCTCTTTATCCATTTTTGGTAGAATCAATCGGCAAGTAAACGCAAAAAAACCCATATATATGCACACCCAAAGAGACTTTGAGCGTAAATATACATAGGTATTGCCTGAATGAATTCAGTAACAAGCCGTATTTGTTTAGTATTATAACATAAATAAAAAGGGTTTGTTAACTATGATTGGGTCTTTATACCAGACATCTGTTGTTTATAATCCGTAGGACTTAGCCCCGTATACTCTTTGAACACCTTCGAGAAATAGTGCTGATCGCTAAACGACAGCAAATCGGAAACTTCCTTAAACTTCATGTCCGGTTGACTTTCCATCAGTCTGCAGGCTTCCTGAATGCGAAGCTGGGTGTAATACTGAACAAACGTAATTTGCGTTGCATTTTTGATCACTCTGCTGACATACGACGGGCTAACGTGAAACTTCATGGCAATGTCGTTGATAGACAATGGAGAGTATTTATTTAGTTTTACGTAATCGTCAATCTGTTCGAACAGGATCGCCTTGCTTTTTCGAACGTGGGATTGCAGCATATCGAAGCACTGTCCCGTCCATTCCGTCATTTCCCGGCAAAAATCGGCATAGGACTGTGCATGGGCGAATTGTCTTGACCGAAGCTCCAGACCCAATCTCATGCCCGAGCCCTGTTCCTCGTACAGATGAGCAAACGTGTCTACAATCAATCCGATAAACCGCTCCACCTCGGTCATATGTACATTTTCCTCTGCCCATCGATTCAGCAATTCAGATAACTTAAGAGCAAACCGTTCTTTCTGCCGAGCCTGTATCATCTGTACAAAAGCAGATTCCTGCACGGGATCCAGACAGCCTGTCTCAGATCTGGCCATCGACACCGGATTCCCGGTATCCAGCGCTAATCCTTGTTTCAACCGTTGCTGATCAGACAAAATGGACGACATGCGGTGATAGAGCTCCGGCAGATTACCAGACTCAGCGAATAGAAGTTGTCCTCCAATGATCGCATCGATGTCATGCGCAACCAAATGCCGTCGCAACGATTCAAGACATTCATGTACGGAAGAGTACAACTCAAGTGCACTCTTATTGACAAAAACAACAAATTGATATGGGGTTTGACTGGTGTACACACGACAAGCATGGAATGTAAAAAAATCCTGCAATATAACCTCAAGCTCCACCTGCATCCAACGTTCATACCCTGTGGTGAAGGGTTGTTTGCTCATTATAATCATCATCTGGCTGAATAAGGGCGGAAAATCCTCACCTTTTTTTGGCGTAGTCTCACATTGAGGATGTATGATTTCCTGCAAATCCAGCAGTTCCTTGGACATCTGTTGATCAAGTTGGTCAATTACCCGACCCATGACTTCTTCAAGCGCCTCTCGCTCGACAGGTTTTAACAAATAGTCAAACACTTGCAGGTTCAATGCTTTTCTTGTGTATTCAAAATCGCTGTACCCACTAATTAGAATGACCTTTAGATCCTGGTTGGCAAGCTTGGCTTGCTCAATCAGGGACAGGCCATCCATTTTTGGCATTCGGATATCTGTCAACAGCAGGTCAATCGGTTCCTGCTTTAACGCTGCCAAGGCTTCTTCTCCATTCGTTGCCGTTGCAGCTATACGAATCGGGAAGCTCAACGTCTCCAAGAGCATTTTAATATTACGTAATATCGGTTTGCTATCCTCAACGATCATAACGTTATACATCGCCTATGCCTCCTAGTTAGTAAAAATCCTTTGTCAGTGAGCCGATGATTTGAATTGTTGCTCCATGTTGCTCTTCCGCATGATTGTTAAATATATTAATGAAGAGCCTGTTGTTATACATTAGTTTGAGTCGATTGACGCTATTGATAATCCCCATGTTACCAAGGGCTGTTCCACCAACGGAAGTCTGGTTCATTCCAGAACCCGATGTCTGAATATTGGCTAAAATCTCCTGGATTTTATCCGGTGGAAAGCCCTCTCCATTATCTTTGATCTCCAAAGCCCATAATCCGTTATATTGCTTCACGGTAATCTGGATACGCCAAGGCGGCGCGGTGTTGGCAAAGGCATGTTCAATGCAGTTTTCCACAAACGGCTGAATGACCAACCGCGGCAATCGGATTTCGTTCGCCAGCCCGTCTGCATGGATGTCCCACTCCAAATCCTCTTCGTACTTTTGTTGTACAAGGGACAGATAATGTCTCGTATGTTGAAGCTCCTCAGCCAAAGTCACATGCGCGTATGGTGAAGAGACAATATAACGCAGACTGTCCGAAAGATGTTTGCACATATCCGATACAACTTTGGTCTTCCCCTCTTGGGCAGCAATACTGATCAGGTATAGAACATTATGAATAAAATGAGGTGCAATCTGGGCTTGCAGCGCAGAATTACGCGCCTTTACTTCTTCATGAAGCGCCGATTTTTCCCGGTCAATGGATTGCTGCAGCCTCTCCATCAGATCCTGAAAGGCTTCATTCAGCAATAAGAGATCATTATTCTTCGGCGTTTCATCCACTTTCAGATTCATATTGCTGTAGTTCATGCGCCAGATCTGACCACGCAGCTTGCGGATGGGTAACAGCAGGTTACGTGTCGATAGGAAGATATACACAAACGAAACCAGCATCAGTGCTGTAATCAGCAGAATGGACATCGTCTGAACCGAATGGATCGAACCCAGGACAGATTTTTTGGGCGTTATGATATACGTGATCCAACCTGTACTGGGTGAAGTGGAATGCGTGATATAATTGTCTTCTTTGTCCACATCCAGTCCCTCGTCTGATGAAGGCTTTGTCCAATTGGCAAATGTCACACCCGCTTCCGAGCCCGTCATCTGCTCTCCTTGTTCATTCAGAATATAGACATCGCCAGCGGTAATGCCCTCCGTTAAGTTCTGTATATAGGCCTGTTCCATCTGGATGCTAAGATAACCGTACACCTTGCCGTTCTGATCATTGATCGTGCGCACAAAGGAGATCGTATCGTCTTGACGCAGCAGAACAAAACCACTTTCCGTCCAATCTCGTCCGATCTGACTACTCTCCATCATGGTGTTCAGGATTGCGGGCGGATTGCCCGAACCCAGATATGATGTCAGGAGAACCCCGTGATTGTCGTAGATGGACATGTCCTTGATATTCATGCTCGGCCCGATGGCCTGAAACATGATGTCTTTGATGATTCGAATCTGCTTCAGCCTTTCATAATTACTATGAGCCGAGGAGCTCTTGTCCATGGCTGCAAATATATTTTTGCTGGATAATATTCGCTGCGACATCTGGTTCTGTTGTTCTACGTAGAGATCAACTTGCTCTCTTACCTTTGTAGCGGTCACGAGTGTATCCTGCTCCGTTTTCAGTTTGAGCGGGCGAACAACGATCACATTCACATACACGATAAAACAGCCCAGCACGAACAAAAGCAGAGCCAGAAACGTCAAAAACACCTTCGTCTGCAAACTGAATTGAGTTGCTTTATGTATGAGCTTTGCCATTCTTAGAGTGCCCTCCTGTTCTGACATGATGTGAAATCCCTTACATTCATGTCTACTCTATCACGGTATTTCATGAAATGATAGCGATTTCAAGTTCAGAATTTTACACATCAACGTTCAAGCACAGACATGTACCGGCGAGGGAAAAGAATCTATAATCGGACTTGTAAACGGATTCACTAAACGTTTTAGAGGGGGATTTGCATTGAAAACACTAAAAAGAAAAAAGGCGATTTCCATTATTCTGGCCAGTTTATTATCGGTCTCGTTAACGGCTTGTGGATCAGGAGGTACGGATTCCGGCACAGCTGCTGGCGGGGACAGCAAGAGTGGCAAAGTCACTTTGGAGCTGGCAATCTCTAAAAGTTCTCAGGACTCTGCTTTCATCCAGCAGGACATTCTTGATGCATTCGAAAAACAAACGAACATTCGTGTCAATTTGCAGCTGATTCCAGCGGAACAAACAACAACGGTACTGCAAACCAAACTGGCTGTAGATGAAACGCCTGACATTATTCAGTACAATCTGGCGAGCGCAGTCACGGACCTGAACCTTGAACGTAACTTCGAGATTCTGGATAACGAGCCTTGGGCGAGCAGAATTGTGAACAAAGACGTCCTCTCTTCTGGTGGTCATCTCTACAGCTTCCATGTCAGTCAGGATACAGGGATGCAAGGGGTCGTTTATAACAAACAAATCTTTGAAGAACTCGGATTGTCGATTCCAACCAACTACGAAGAATTCCTGGCGATCTGTGAAAAAATCAAAGCAAGTGGCATTACACCTGTATTCATGCCTTATAAAGATGCCTGGGCTGCCAACATCTGGCCTGCTGCAGCTTTTGCCGATTTTGTAGCCAAAAATGACCCGATGTTTTTTGATGAGTTGAACAGCAACAAGAAAAAATGGTCCGATATTCCCGAGTTCAAAACCTTCCTGGAACAACAGTATGAAGTATACACCAAGGGGTACACCAACACCGATGTACTCAGTGATAGCTATGACATGGCCGTAGGTAAATTCCTGAACAAGGAAGTTGCCATGATGTTTATGGGCGATTGGTTAATTGAAGGCGTAGCCGAGCAAGATCCAAATATGGAACTGGGCGTATTTCCGATTCCATCGTCGGATAATGCCAGTCTGGGTGCAAGTCCACTGGGCGGACAACTGTTCATTCCGAAGAAATCCAAACATTTGGATGAAGCCAAACAATTCCTGGACTATATCGCTTCCAAGGATGTCGCACAACAGATCGTGGATTCCAAAGGATACGTATCCAATTTCAGTGACGTTACTACACCGGAACTCCCAGCCTACAAACAGGATATTGTCGACAACTACATTACGCCGAAGAAAACCGTGCTGACAACGGATGCATACATGCTGGTTGATCGGAGCGAACTGTACCGATTGTTGCAGGATCAATTCGCGGGTGGATTGTCACCTGAAGAAGTACTGAAATCCTGGGATGAGAAGTTCAGTCAGCTAATGCAGGATAAAGGTGTAGAAGGTTTCTAAAGAGTGAAATATAAGGCAGCATAACAGATCGACCGTTATGCTGCCTAGTTATAACGGAGTGTGAGACATGAAAAGGACTAAAAATTTGTATTCGTATTACATGATATTTCCCGCACTACTTATCTACTCCATCTTTTTTGTTGTGCCTGCTCTCGCCGCCTTCTATTACTCATTCACGGATTGGCGGCTGGATCGGCTGGAGCTGAAGTTCATTGGGTGGGATAATTTCCAGAAAATTTTCTCGGACAAAACGCTTATTCTAGCGCTGAAAAACACGGCGATATTTGCAATTGTCACCGTTGTTGGCAAAAATGTCATCGGCCTATTGCTGGCTGTAGGACTTAACATGCGATTAAGAACAAAGAACCTGCTGCGTGCGATCTTCTACTCCCCTTCCATTCTCAGCATCCTTGTGATCAGTATTCTGTTCACTCCCATGTTGCGTACCGAAGGTACAATCAACAATTTATTGGAATCTGTAGGGTTACATTCGTTAAGCCAAGCTTGGCTGACCAACCCATCGATTGTGATCTGGACGATTGCCATCGTATCAATCTGGCAAAGCGCTGGGTTTCAGATGGCTATCTATCTGGCTGGTCTGCAGTCCATTTCTCAAGAATATTACGAAGCCGCCAAGATTGATGGCGCAAGTTCGTGGAGAAGTTTTTTCAAAATCACACTACCACTCTTGCTGCCCGCGATTAACATTAACCTGATGTTGACATTGATCGGTGGACTCAAAGTATTCTCCGAAGTATATGTCATGACCGGTGGTGGCCCGGGTAACGCCTCCCAGGTCGTAGGTACGATCATTCTGCGATCTTTCGGCGAAGGCAACTGGGGACTTGGTACCGCGGTCAACACCCTTCTGTTCGTGGTCGTTACCATTATCGCTATACCGCTATTGATCTTCATGCGGCGTAAGGAGGTTACGGAATAACATGGGCTATACACGCAAACTCGCCATCCGCAACTATATCGTGGAAGGTTTCCTGATTCTGGCCTCTCTTATCGTTCTGTTGCCGCTTGTCATTCTGATCTTTGGTTCTTTCAAAACCAGCGCCGAAGTGCTTAGTTTCTCCCTGAGTTTTCCGGAAACATGGCAGTTCTCGAACTATGTTCGTGTCTTCCAGGAAGGCGGTCTGTCGCGAGCGTTCTTCAACAGCATTTTGATTACTGGCGTATCTTCCATCATTAATATCGTTGCTTCTTCGGCAGCGGCATTCATTCTGGCACGTCGGGAAACCAAATTATCCGGCACCATCTACATGTATTTCTTCATGGGACTGATTGCGCCAATGTCGATAATTACAACCATACGTGTTGTACAGGGATTGGGATTCTACGGCAGCATCACAAGTGTCATCCTGATCTACGCCGCGTTAAATACAGCCTTCAGTGTATTCTTGTATAGTGGATTCATCAAAACCATTCCACGAGCGCTGGACGAAGTGGCATTTCTGGAAGGAGCAAGTGTGTTCGGCGTGTTCTTCCGCATCGTCACACCGCTCATCCTGCCCGTTAACGCAACGGTAGCGATCATGGTGTTCATGTCCGTATGGAATGACATCACGATTCCCGTGTACTTCCTGACAGACAGTTCCACATGGACGATGCCACTGTCGATCTACAATTTCTACGGCAAATATAGCCGGGACTGGAACCTGATCTTCGCCAATCTCGTGCTTACTTCACTGCCTGTATTCATCCTTTATCTATTCGGGCAAAAATATATCGTCAGCGGCCTTACTGCCGGTGCAGTTAAAGGTTAAACCTTATATTCTCACCGTTCTTGAGGGAATGAAATTGGAGGATTCATGACGAACTTAACCCCCACCATATCTGGTGGGGGTTGTTTTATTTATAACGAGAAAATGCATCTACGCCTCTTTATTTTTGAAACAATTGCGGGTAAAGGGCAGCCACACCACCAGCAAGACCCTGTTGTACATTCCGACTGGTATCATCAGCAATAATCTCGTAGAGATCCGCTTCGATGGAATCTATTGCAATTTTGGCAATATCCGTTGGGCTCGTTTTTGGTGCGTCGATACCTGCCGTCATATCCGTATCCATGAACGCCACGTGCAATCCGGCAACACTAACGTTCTTAGGGGCTAATTCCAGACGTAATGCATTCGTAATTCCCCACTGAGCGGATTTTGCAGCTGAATATGCACCTGAGTTACCAAGGCTGAGCCAAGATAGAGCGGACAGGATATTCAATATCGAACCGCCCCCATTCTTCTCTATCACCGGTGCAAACGCACGAATCATTGAGAGCGTACCGAATACATGTGTATTGAATTCCAAGTGAATATCGTTCAGCTCACCCGTGAGCAGAGAAGCACCCGTAGCGGAACCAGCATTATTGATTAGAAGGGTTACATCACTGGCTACCTCAGCTGCAGCCATGACAGATTGTGAATCCGTAATATCGAGTTCCAGTGGAATTGCCCCCGGCAGATCAATTGATTCAGGGTTTCGTGCGCCAGCATACACTTTGGTTCCCCTCGCCAACAGTTCAAGAGCAAGTTCCTTGCCCAACCCTCGATTAGCCCCACTTACAATAGCAACTTGTTTGGAAATATTCATTTATTATTACTTCCTCTCATTGAGAATGTATTTATTTTTGAGCTGTTATGGGAATGATCATTCTCATAACTCCCAATAACAATCTATCACATCAGGAACGATCAGTAAAGAATAACTTTTATGATTCATGTCTTTATAAAAAGAAGATGCCCGATAACCTTTGAAATAAGGCTCCGAGCATCTTTCTTTGGTCCTTCATTGAGAACGGATTTACATATGGATTATGATTTTATGTCATACAGATTCGCAGGTAACGCCTGCACAAATGGTGACCAGTCACTCACTGTATATAGATGAAGTCGGTGCATGGCCCGTGTGCATGCCGTATACAGAAGCTTGCGATCATATTCCTGGCTGTAAGCGACGGGTGAAGCATCATAGATCAGGACAGCATCGAACTCAACGCCTTTGGCGAGATACACAGGAATAACCATGATCCCTTTTTCGAAAATCTGTGTATCCTTTGTTATGAGCTGTAACCCTTCGCCGCCTTGACTTTGCAACCTTTCATAGGCATCACGACTTTCAGCTGCGGTTTTCGTAATCACAGCGATGGAATCAAACCCCTCCGCCTTAAGCGCGGCGATGTCTGTGAGAATCTGTGCACCACGCAGATTTTCGTCCTTCAATTTTGTTAAAAGAGGCTTCTGATCTCCCCTTTCAAACGGTCTTATCTCTTCTCCCCCTGGTAACATCTGTCTCGTGAATTCAACAATCTCTTTGGTTGAACGATAACTGCGTACAAGGCGTATCAATGTAGTTTCGCCTTTTCCGTAAAGGTGAACCAGTGGCGAGTTGGATGCTGCCAAATCCGTAGCCTGCATAAAGATCGCTTGCCCGAAATCCCCCAGCACCGTCATGCGGGCACGAGGAAACAGCTTTTTAAGATATTCATATTGAAACGCCGAATAATCCTGACCTTCATCCACGAAGACATAACGAATCTCCGTGTTTGTTCGGACGCCTTCGATCATCTCTTTTACATATAAATACGGAGTAGCATCCTCATGGAACAGCTTGTTCTGAAAAATCATTTCTTTGGTCTGTTTACAGATCTCAGGCCAGTGCTGCGGGGGGATTGCCCCATTCGTTTGTTCTCGATAAGCGGCTTCATCTACAAATAGTTGTTCGTATATGCCTTTCACATCCACGAACTGGAATTTCCGCACACTCTTTCTTAAAGGTTTAAACATGTCTTTCACCAGTTTCTGACGAAGCAACTCCTCTTCCTGCACTGCAAAGTTAAAGGCACCCTCATCTTGCACTGCACTGTTATTCCCGTTATCTCGTGCTGCGTATTTTTCCGCCACATCAAACACAGGCTTTTCTTTGTGCAACATGCGGAAAGCTTCCACGTACTCTTCTGTGTCCAGATAATTCAACTCCTCCAGAACCCAGTCTGCTTCCCGTTCCAGACGTTCCAGCGAAATAAGTTCTCTCAGCAGCCATTCCTGCAAAAGAAGTATGCGGTTGGACAAGGTAAGATTTTGATCCAAACTGTAAAATTGGGTCTTGATTCGATCTGAACTGATGAATTCACGTCCCCGAAATTGAATGCCGTTGAACCGCATGCCCTCCCGCCCCAGCCACTTACCGTAGTTTTGGAGCACTTGCAGGAATGTCTCGGAAGCTTTGTACTTGATCGCCTCCAGACGAGCTTCATATCCCGGATCTTCTTGGGCTGTCAGCACATATTCAATCTGATCAAAGGCATCCTCTGGTCGTAAGGAGGAATCCAGCCAATAATTCAGATATTCCTGGAAAGTTGTCTGCTGCATATTTTCTTCGCCAAGTTCCGGGAGCACGGTGGAAGTATAACTGGTAAACATCGGATTCGGGGAGAAAAGTACAATCTGATCTGCTTTGACGGTCTGGCGGTGTTTGTATAGTAAGTAGGCCACTCGCTGTAACGCAGCGGACGTCTTGCCACTGCCAGCTGCCCCTTGAACGATAAGCATTCGGCTTCGGTCATCACGAATAATGGCGTTTTGTTCCTTCTGGATCGTTGCTACAATGCTCTTCATTTGTGAGTCTGCACCCTTGGCGAGCACTTGCTGCAACAATTCGTCACCAATCGTCTCAGTTGAATCAAACATGCTATGAAGCTGCCCATGTTGAATCTGAAATTGACGCTTGAGCTCCATCTTTCCTTCAATTCGTCCTGAAGGTGTGTCATAACTTGCTGGCCCGGGAGAGTGATCATAGTACAGACTCGCAATTGGCGTACGCCAGTCATAGATTAGAAAGTTCAATCCATCTTCATCCATGAAGGATGATACGCCGATGTAGATCTGTTCAGTCAATGTCATGCCTTTTTCCTTATAGTCGAAACGGCCAAAGTACGGCGTTGGAAGCAGTCTCTTTGTATTTTTCCATTGTTGTGTTAACAGCTTGTGCCCGCGCTCCCTCTCGGCCAACACTCTGGACTGCTGATTAATGGTATAGAATGCATCTTCAAAATCCGTGTACGAACCCGTGTTAATCGTCACTTCTTCCCAGAAGCGTTTACGAATTTCGGCAGCCTGTTCATACAATCCGGCAACCTTCGGTTCCAGCTCGTCGAGTCGTGCCTGAAGTTTGTTCCTCACCTGCACTAGTCTTTCCTCTTCCAGCTTCCATTCCACAGTTTTATCCATGAATAAGTCCACTCCCTTTTCCATTTATTAGGACCAAAAAAAGAGCATTGACAAATCGGAATGTCGGATGTAAAATTAAATTAGGAGAAAGAATTGTTCACCCTTTAAATTCGATAGAAATGTCAATTGCGCTATAGATTATATCATGGCTTTTTTTCACGTTCAATGCTTTTTTTTCGTTCTGTCTGAGTTGAACAATAATTTATATAAGGTGTCCCTCGAGCTACACTGGGGGCATCTTTTTTTGTGTCCTGGGCATGGTTCATACCCTGAATGCGCTGTAAGCTATACACCCCTTTATAAATTCGATAAAATGAACGAAACATGAAACATGAGTTGATGCTTTTGGGAGGGATACATAAATATGAATATAGAACCTGTGGAGGACCGTTGTCCTGTTGAGTTTGCAGTCAATATGATTGGTGGGAAATGGAAGCTATTAATTATAAATCGGCTCATCCGCCATTCAACAATTCGATTCAATGAATTACAGAAAATGCTTGACCCCATTACACATCGCACGTTAACCAGGCAATTACGAGAACTTGAAGAAGCTGGTTTGATAAACCGTGTTACCCACCCTGTAGTTCCGCCTAAAGTCGAATATTCCCTTACAGAAAAAGGACAAAGCCTGACTTCGATCTTGTTTCAGCTAGGTGATTGGGGATCGAAACATATGTAAAACGCCTTCCCATAGTA
Organism: Paenibacillus sp. FSL R7-0198; assembly: GCF_038000415.1. Lineage (NCBI taxonomy): Bacteria > Bacillati > Bacillota > Bacilli > Caryophanales > Paenibacillaceae > Paenibacillus > Paenibacillus sp. FSL R7-0198. The sequence goes on from NZ_JBBOCB010000002.1 coordinate 58,774, forward strand.
TCCTAAGGGATACTCTATATCATTAATGTGCGTACTTACGCTCCTATTCTAAATTCGTTATGCTGAGGTCATTGCTGAGTGTTAACTCATTCATTCCAATCACATATTGAAAGGAAGTTATTGACCACTATGACACAGAATGATCGATTTTTAGTATATGGGGCATCGGGCTCCCAAGGCGGCGCTGTCGCTCAATTACTCGTTCAACACGGTTGTGAGGTTCGCACGATTACTCGAAATGAGGCAACAGCCAAAACACTAAAGGAACAAAACATTGAAGCTTTCATCGGGGATCTATCAGATGTGGAACAGCTCCATACCGCACATGAAGGTGTAAGTAAAGTATTCCTAAACCTACCGGTTGAGTTCAATCCGGATAAGATCAGACAATATACCAGAAATGCAATTGATGCTGCTATACAGGCAAACGTTAAATTGATTGTTGTTAACACGGGTACCTATGTTCCTGACCCTATCACCCATTCCAAAGGAATTGAATTGAAACGTGAAGTTATCCATGAATTGCAGCAAAGCGGTCTTCCATATATCATTGTGGAACCCATTGTATACTTGGAAAACTTCCTGATTCCCGGAATACTGAACAATGGCGTTTTGGCCTACCCGGTACCAGCAGACAAGCCGATCTCCTGGATTAGCTTAAACGATGCAGCTCAATTCCACTATTATGCCTTGACTCATTCGGAATTGGCAGGAAGCATTATCCCAGCACCCGGATTAGAAGCCCTGACAGGTGCACAATTAGCGGAACAATTTAGTGCTGTATTAGGTGAAAAGATCAGCTTCATGTCTCTACCTTTTGATCATTTTGAAACAGCGATTCAGCCTTTGTTGGGAAGTGAGACAGCAGCAGGTCTTAAAGGATTGTACCAATGGATTGATGGGCATACAGATCTTCTTCCACGGTATCAAGAGTTGGATGATAACATTAAAGCCAATCTTAAATTAACCAAAATAAGCGATTGGATTCATCAAACAATGAATAAATAATATTTTATGAACAAGCCCTTTGAATCTTCACTGGAGAAACGAGTGGCTTGTTCTTTTTATATGAGAACTTTAATAGCCTCAACTGATTCAGATTCAGAGATTATGATAGGAATAGGCAAAAGTTTGATAGAAATGTGGTACAGGTTGTTACATTTGTTATGACATAATAATGTGTAAATAGATCACCATACAGGTGGCAATAATAAACATTAGAAAGGATTTGAACATAACATGGAATATACGAAACTTGGTAATACAGGCTTGGACGTATCTCGATTTTGCCTGGGATGTATGGGATTTGGGGACGCCAGTAAATGGGTTCATGAATGGGTACTGAATGAAGAAAATTCTCGCCCCGTGATCAAAAAAGCACTGGATCTAGGCATTAATTTCTTCGATACAGCTAATGTATACTCTCTGGGTACAAGCGAGGAATACCTTGGTCGGGCATTAAAGGATTATGCCAATCGGGATGAGGTTGTCATTGCTACCAAAGTACACGGACAAATGCATAAAGGACCCAACGGTTCTGGCCTTTCCAGAAAAGCCATCCTGAGTGAGATTGATAAAAGCCTGAAACGATTGGAAACCGATTATGTGGATCTCTATATCATTCATCGTTGGGACTACAATACGCCTATTGAAGAAACCATGGAAGCCTTATATGATGTGGTGAAGTCCGGTAAAGTGAGATATATTGGCGCTTCAGCCATGTTTGCATGGCAGTTCCAAAAAGCATTACATGTAGCAGAGAAAAATGGTTGGACCAAGTTTGTCTCCATGCAAAACCACCTGAATCTCATCTACCGTGAAGAAGAAAGAGAAATGCTGCCTTTATGCAAGGAAGAAAAGATTGGTGTGACTCCCTACAGTCCTCTTGCTTCAGGCAGGTTAACCCGTGACTGGTCCGTATCGACACTCCGATCCGAGACAGACAAAATTCAGAAATCCAAGTACAATGCGACCAGCGATGCGGATCAGCTTGTTGTTGAACGAGTTGCATCCATTGCAGAAAAATACGGTGTCCCTCGCACACACATTGCACTTGCCTGGTTGCTACAAAAAGACACTGTAGCGGCTCCAATTATTGGTGCCACCAAAATATCGCATCTGGAAGATGCGGTAGGTGCTCTTTCCGTTAAGTTGACCTCAGAAGACGTCTCATTCCTTGAAGAGCCCTATGTGCCTCACCCTGTTGTAGGTGCTCAATAATCGCTTTTGCTTACAATGTAGAAGACCCCCCTTTCCGTACTCGGAAGTTGGGGGTCTTCTTTTTTTATCACGATTTATTTACGCCAGAAAGTTGAACATTCTGCCTTATCCGCTATATTGAACTCAATCATTCTCTCAAGTAACGAAAAATCAATCTCCTGTTTCCACTTCATCCGCACCAACTCTTTGGTGTGATCATACCCCGCCTGAGTGATCTCTTCCGAAAAACGATTAATTCCTGCCTTCTCGGGAGCAACAGCCAAATGTTGCTTGGATACACTAAAACCAATGATAAAGGTATCATGGTCGGTAAACATCGGTTGGTTCCAGGCTATTTTTTGTTTTAAATTCGGGAATTTTTCAGTGACCCAGTTCAAAACTTCTTCCGTTCGTGCCTGGTGTTCCGGATTATCGATGCGTGCTATAAATTCTGCAAAGGTCTCCATTGGTTCCCCCTATATTATGAAATATACTATTTAATTTTCCCCATTCAAACTCATTCTATCATGAATATCAAATTCCAAACCCTTATCTGCCAATAACTCAACAAAAAATGAGCAGCCTGCTAGACTTTAAATGTTTTCTTTTATCCAAGATCGCAACTTATCCGCATAGAGAGCCCGTTCATCTGGATCGGACGGAGAACCATTTGACAGATACAGTTGATCATTCACGTATCTAGGGTAAACATGCAGATGATAATGCCACACGTCTTGATTACCAGCAGGTTCATTATGTTGCCGTGTAGAAATCCCATCACATCCATATGTACTTTTCATTGCAAATGCAGTAAGCTGAGCCGCACGGTGTATTTCAACAGCGTAATCCGCAGGGAGTTCAAAGATGTTCTCGAAATGTTGATTCGGAATAATAAGAACATGTCCTTTATTGTTTGGCCACCATTTGCCTGCTATAAATGCCGTTACCTTTTCATTCTGATAGATGATATCCCTTTGCTTTGTTCCCTGATCAGGTCGCTCGATACCCCAAATACGACAAAATGGACATTCATACCCTTCGGGCTGATGTGAAAATGATGCTGCCATCTCTCTCATTCCACTCCTTCATATTTTTCTAACTAGTTATTAGACGCAGGTATCTTCTGTTCGTTGCGACAAGAGCGCGGGTAGTAGAACGAATCAGCAATTAACAAACTGATAAGCAAAAAGCAGCTGACCTTGGCGGTAGCTGCTTTCTTCTATCTTTAACTATCAATATTACACACTTAGATTGTGCTGTTATCAATAACAAAGCGATATTTCACGTCGGAAGCCAATACACGTTTGTATGCTTCGTCAATCTGATCGGCGGAGATGACCTCAATATTAGGTACAATATCATGTTCTGCACAAAAATCGAGCATTTCCTGCGTCTCACGAATGCCACCAATCATGGAACCAGCGAATGAACGGCGATGACCGATAAGAGAAAAAACGTTAACAGCTAAAGGTTCTGCAGGAGCACCTACGTTCACAAGTGTACCGTCCAGCGTGAGCAGTGAGAAATAAGCGTTAATATCAATATTCGCACTTACTGTGTTAATCATCAGATCGAAGGTGCCTGCAAGTTTCTCGAATGTTTCCGGTTCGCTTGTGGCAAAGTAGTGATCTGCACCAAATTGCAGTCCATCTTCTTTTTTGCTTAAGGATTGGGAGAGAACCGTTACTTCGGCACCCATCGCATGTGCAATTTTGACAGCCATATGACCAAGACCACCCATACCTACAACGGCAACCTTCTTACCTGGGCCAGCTCCCCAGTGATGAAGTGGTGAATACGTCGTAATACCGGCACACAGCAAAGGTGCAGCAGCATCAAGTGCAATGTTATCAGGGATGCGAACGACGAAATCCTCTACGACAACAATATGAGTTGAATATCCACCTTGCGTAGGCTCACCGTATTTGTCTACTCCAGCGTAAGTTTGAATATTTCCTTTGAGACAGTATTGTTCTTCACCTTTGCGACAGTTAACACATTCACCACAAGAGTCCACCATACATCCGACCCCTACTCGGTCACCGACCTTGTATTTGGATACTCTGGTTCCTACATCCGTTACAATCCCGGCAATTTCGTGTCCAGGAACGAGTGGATAATTCACAGGTCCCCATTCACCGTGGGCAGTATGGATGTCAGAATGGCAAATACCTGCATATTTAATCTCGATTAATACATCATTGGTATCCAGATCACGTCGTTTAATTTCAGCACTTCTGAATTGTTGGTCTGGTCCGTCAACGGCTCTGGCTTTAGCTATAATCAATGGTATAACCTCCTCGTAATTTAAAGTTCAAAATAATCTTACCCCCTCTAGTTAACTCTAGGTCAAATGTTTATCTTATTTTTTTATCTCCAACGTACTTTGACATCCAGTAATCCAACATGTTAGAATTCACTCGGATCAATCCTAGAGTTAACTCGAAGTCTACCCATAGTAGAAAGGAATTCATTCTAAATGACCTATTCAATCGGTGAAGTTGCCAAAAAATTAGACCTTACGGTATATACATTGCGTTACTACGACAAGGAAGGACTCATGCCTTTTGTGGAACGTACCACGAGCGGAACACGTTTGTTCAAAGACTCCGACATTGACTTTCTAAAGATCATCCAATGTCTGAAGCTGACCGGGATGCCTATTAAAGACATTAAGGACTTCATTGAATGGTGCTCTGAAGGGGACTCCTCGCTGAAGCAAAGATATGACATGTTTACGGAGCGAAAAGCTATTGTGGAAGCACAAATGGAGGAACTAAGAAAGACCATGGAAGTCATCGAGCACAAACGCTCCTACTACGAAACAGCTTTGGAGGCTGGAACCGAAGAGATTCATAAAATTAAACCGATGGAAAATGCCATCACCAATTAATGGTTCATGCTTTCTACTCTAAAAATTTTGCGAATACAAAAAGTAGCTTGAAGTCCTCTAACGGATTTCAAGCTACTTTTTTGGATATGTCTCCACTCATTATTTTTCCAAAAGTTTCATCGTTACATTGATAATACGGTTTAGTTTTTCTTTATCCGTCGAGGTTCTTGCCATGGCTCTGATACCGACAGAAATATTGTGCAGGTACTCTGCCATTTCCTTCGCATCATGATCAGAAGAGAATTCTCCCTCCCGCTGCCCCCATTGAATAATCTGCTCGAACATTCGCTCAGCTTCGTTAAACGATTCAAGAGATCGGTTGTCCACTTCCTGATCACGTGTGCCTAGCTCCACAGCCGAGTTCACGATCAAACAACCGGATGGTGTCTCTTCTGCTTCACTGATCATAACATCAAAAATTTTATGCAGTGCTTCCACTGCCGTCTTGGATGCCTTGATTTCTGCAAGTAATGTGGTGCTGACCTTACCTCTGTAACGATCCATTGCCTGCAAAAACAGCGAATGTTTGTCGTCAAATGTATCATATATACTTCTGCGATGAATTCCCATATGCTCAACCAGGTCACTCATCGACGTTTTCTCGTAACCTTGTTCCCAGAAGATCTTCATTGCTTTATCCAATACTTCATTCACTTCAAACTCTTTACTTCTAGCCATTCGACTTCCCTCCCAAAATCAATCTAACACATCGGGAACGATCAGTAAATAAAAGATGCAGATACCCTTTTCATTCTCATCTTATCATGTATTAGCTGAACCGTAAGTGTATATCTTCTGTACTTGTTGTATATCATGACCTGTGTACTTGTGATTATGTAACCAGCAATCAGAATGTCTTATCCATTCACATCAAATGTTTGCCTATTCCTATCCGTTTTCTACCGCCTTCGGTCAATATACGATAGAATGTGATTATTATGTTGTGAGGAAAAAAGGAGAACTTTGCATGTCTGATCAAATACACGAACAACAAAACGAATTAGCCACACTCATTGACCGTTATTCCAACAAGGATGGGGTGCACCCGACGGCAATCCCTTCATTATCTCTAATCCGTGAATCGGTCGTTACTGAACCTATATTTAGAGTGAATGAACCATCCTTCTGCATTATCGTTCAGGGTGAGAAAGAGGTCCTGCTGGGACAGGATTGTTTCCGGTATGGTCCAGGAAGTTATATCGTGGCAACCGTTGACTTGCCGGTTAGTGGACAAGTGATTCAAGCCTCGTCTGAGGCTCCCTATCTGGCCCTGAAACTTGAATTCACATCCAGTGAGATTCTGGAGGTATTGAACCATTCCGATTTCCCAGCAAGACCGCGGAAAACGACGAGACGTGCGATGTTTGTCAGCCAAGCCAAGCCATCTCTGCTGGATGCAGTCGTCAGGTTAGCCCGTTTGTTGGAAGATCATTCGGAAGATATCCCACTACTCGCTCCTTTGTTCAAAAAAGAAATTCTCTATAAAGTTCTGAAAGGCCCACATGGGACTGCCCTGGAACAAGCTACCATGGAGGGCAGCCATACCTATCGAATCAGAGACGTTATTGAATATATTATGAATCACTCTGAGCAAAATTTTCGGGTCGAGGATCTGGCGGATTTGGCGAATATGAGTACTGCTTCGCTGCACAGACACTTTAAAGAAGTGACTGCCATGAGCCCGATTCAGTTTCAAAAACAACTGAGGCTACAAGAAGCTCGCCGCTTGTTATTATCCAAATCCACCGATGCAGCAGATGTAGCATTTCAGGTAGGTTACGAGAGCCCTTCCCAATTCAGCCGTGAATATTCTCGCATGTTCGGATTTCCGCCCAGAGAAGATATTAAACGCTTGAGAGGCAGAGCCGATGAAACGACTACACTCTATTGATGAAGACTGGCTATTATGTTTCTTTACCTTGTCTAGTTTAACCCAAAAAAGGACTCCTTCTGTTTTGTCAGAGGAGTCCTTTCTTATTCATGTATTAATGAAGATCATTAGATGATTAACATTAAATCATTAGTACATTAAAAGCCAGTTGTATATTGTTTTGGAACGTCCGTTGCCTTACGCAAAGCAGACGCTGCTTCCAAGGCCCAGTAAGGATTTCTTAACAGACCTCTGCCAACTGCAACGAGATCAGCTTCTTCATTGCCGATGACTGCATTCGCCAACGTAGGATCATCGAGTCTTCCAACAGCAATCACGGGCACATCAAGAGCCTCTTTGATTGCTTTAGCGAGAGGTACTTGATAAGCCGCGTGAGTTCCTGGTCTGCCCCATGCAGCGATAGGTCCCTCGCCACCAGATGAGATGTCAAATACGTCAACGCCTGCCTCTTGATATGCCTTGGCAAACTCGGAACTTTCGTTAATGCCATAGCCACCTTCTACATATTCTTTGGCTGAAATACGCATCATCAAGGGCATATCCTCGGGCATCTCTGCCTTCGCAGCCTGAATAATCTCCCGGCCGAATAAAGTTAAATCTTGACCATATTCATCTGCTCGCTTGTTCGTTAGTGGAGAATGGAATTGATGAATTAAGTAACCATGTGCACCATGAATCTCAATTGTATCAAATCCGGCTTTAACAGCACGAGCTACAGCACTCCGGAATTTTTCAACCATTCCTTTAACTTCATCCGTTGTGAGCGCTCTAGGTTGCTTGGAATTCTCATCAAAGGCGATCGCGGACGGAGCTACTGGAACTTCGGCATCTTCAGCTTTGCGGCCCGCATGAGCAATCTGGATCCCGACCTTGGCACCATAACTGTGACACGCATCGACGATCCGCTTCAGAGCTGGGATCTGTTCATCCGACCACAGTCCAAGATCATAATCTGAGATCCGGCCATCCGGCTCCACATCTGTCATTTCAATGATAATGAGACCTGTTCCTCCCACGGCACGACTAACGTAGTGCATATAATGCCAATCTGTTGCAATACCATCTTTTTGCTCAACTGAATATTGGCACATTGGAGCCATTACGACACGGTTTTTAAGCTCTAGACTTTTAAAAGAATATGGACTAAACAAATCTGTCATCAAAATAAAACTCCCCTTTTCATGAATCACGTATAATAAAATGCATGCGCAAGCATCGAAAAAATACCTGCAATTAATAATTCCGTATGATTTGGAACTCACATTTAACTTTTACTTCATCACATAAAGACATTCAAATCCATGCTTTCGCAAAATACGAACAGCCTTTTTGGATTGAAGCATACCAGGTGACATTATAATTACGTTATCTTCTCGAAGAAGGTATTTTTCCCATGTGAAAGCAAGACGCCCCAATGAGATGTTAATCGTATCCGGAGTAGGATTAGCCATATAATCCGTCGCATCTCGAATATCAATCACTTTATACTGCCGAAAATCACGCTCTTGTCTGAGAAATGCTTGATAATCTATATATTCAAGATTGCGTACTGGCCAAAATTGACGTACAACGATGAAGATACCTAATATGAAGGTCAAAAGCATCAACATAATCATTGTATAGCCCTCTCTTAACTCATCAGATATCGTCTAAAATTTTGTTTTGCATCAAAGCCTAATCAATGCCTCAGATATTGTATCCTCACCAGCGATTAGATCAAATGAACGCTTGTAGGTATTCTTTTCACTCAAACTGGCCAAAATCACATGAGCTACATCTTCACGAGCAATGTTACCGGTTGTGATATTCTCGGCAGCAGAAACTTTACCTGTTCCTGGTTCATTCATTAGAATCCCTGGACGTATAATGGTATATGTTAATCCACTGATCTCTAACAATTTATCAGCATAGTGCTTCGCTGCATAATATGGAAGGGTGTTATCATGCCAGTTATCACGATTATTGGCTTGGATCGCACTCACCATGATAAATCGATCAATACCCGCTTTTTGAGCCGCTTCAATAGTTTTCCCGGCACCATCCAGATCAATGAGGAGTGTTTTATCATATCCCGTTGTACCGCCAGAGCCAGCTGCAAATACAATTGCGTCACAACCCGTTGCAGCAGCTACAAGTGAGTCAACCGTACCTTCCAAGTTGGCAAGCACCGTTTCCACACCCTGTGCTGCAAATGAATCTACCTGTTCTTGTTTTCGTACCATGGCAAGAACGGTGTGCTCTTCACTATTCTTCAAAAGATGAATAAGCTGTTGACCAATCTGTCCATTTGATCCAACGACGAATACCTTCATGTTCAATACCTCCTTTATACATAAATCACCGCATCCACATTAAATTCATGCGCATGCATTTAATTTAAAGGATATTTTAATGAGTGTCAAGTCTTCTTATAGGGTAAATGATTACATTACCCTATATTCACCCTAGCCTTAGAACAATTCTTTAGTGAGGTTCTCTAATCGAGTCTCAAATCCATCCTGTTCCAATTCAGTTTGCAAGACCTGATTAAACGTTTGAAGTGCTTTCTTGTATTTATTCTCTCCAAGCTCCGTAATACGAGTGTAAATGCCACGCCGGTCATCTTCACATGCATGTCTTTCCAGAGCCCCACAGTCTTTGGCTTCCATCCTAACGACGAGCCTGGATGTAGCACTTTGGCTCAACCCCACTAGTTCTTGAAGTTGCTGTAGGCGTAATTCCTTACCCTCCGCATTATATATGAAGTTTAACACATAAAATTCCTTCAAAGATAAGTCATATTGTTGAAGCAGAGCTTGTTCCAGCTTCTCGTTCAGATGGGTATGAATGTTAGAGAAAGCCAACCAAACATTCAAACGTTCACTCTTTTGCTGCAATCTAGATCACCCCACTTGATATTTAATGTTCATCAGCTGTTATCCTATTGTATCAAGCTTAATTACATTGGTCAAAATACATCCAATATCGACATATATAACATTCTAATCTCATAAGAAGAGCATTTCCCCGTCTTGTAACGACGTTTGGAAATGCTCCAGTATCACCATTTATGCAGTCTAATCTTACTTTGCGGTAAGCAGGCTATCGGAAATAAATTGCAGCTGACCTTCCAACGTTAACGGATCGTTGTACGAATCTGAAGTTGGGTCAAGCTGGAACACATGATTTGCCTTCACCGCAGGCAAGTTCTTCCATAATGTATTGTCATATACGATCTTGGGATCGGTTGTATCTCCCGACCACGGGCTTGTGAAGATGATATCCCCCGCATACTCCGGTAATAGTTCCATGGAGATTGAAGCCCATCCAGTTCCGCTGTCAATCGCTTCAGCTTGGGCCTTGGCTGGTGCCTTGAGACCAAACTCCCCGTAAATAATTTCACCGCCTCGACCATAGTTATGACCAAATACAAATAATCCTTTGGCGTACGGATTCAGGATGGAAACGGTGCGATCGCCTACAGCTTCCTGAACCTTGGGCTTCAGTTCGTTGATCTTCGCTTCCCATTTAGCATTCCAAGCTTTAGCTGCGTCTTCTCTATTGGTGAGCTTGCCCATTTCAAGCATCAGATCCTTGAAATTGCGCTTACCATATGCAATCTGTACAACAGGCGCAATCTGCTCCAGCTTGTCGATGCCCTCTGTTCCAGTGTACACGATAAATAAGTCCGGTTTTAAACTGATTAGTTTCTCTGGTGTAGGCTCTTGACCCAGATCACTGGTGCCCGCTGCTACAAGTTGATCCTTGATATATTTGTTGTTCATCGCTCCTGATAAAGCGCCGACTACTGGTGCATCCAGGGCAACAAAGTACCCTGTCGAAAATGATGTCAAATCAATAATGCGCTTAGGATTCTTCGGTACCTGTACTTCTCCTGCATCCGATTGATATGTAACAAGTTCCTCTTCGGCAGTTGCCGCTTTATCAGCTGAAGAAGCTGAATCCGAGTTCGTCTTGGTTTCTGTCTCCGCAGCTGTATTCGTGCTATCACCGGTTGTACTATCGGTCGTCGCAGACTGACCACATGCACTAAGTACAATCAGCAAGATAAGTGCCATCATGATCCATATTGATTTTATCTGTTTACGCAAAATAAACCCACCTTTTCGTTGATATTGATAATCGTTATCAACGATATCATGCTCTGCAGGATTTGACAAGCTATGTTTATTTCCCTCTCTCTATGAACTCTAACTTGCAAGTCACCAAGTTAAACAGCTATCATCAATAGAGTAGACAAGTCACTTTTATTAAAAAGAGAGATCATTGGAAAGCCAATGAAACGTATTCAAGGAGGACAACATGGAAGAGATTATATTGTGGTTAAAGTATTTATTTTTAGGTATTGTTCAAGGTGCAACGGAGCCGATTCCCGTCTCCTCGAGCGGTCATCTGATCATCGCCCAGAAACTAATGGGCATCAAGCAGAATGGATTGTCATTTGAGATTTTAACAAACACAGCATCACTTATCGCTATTATTTTTATTTTCAGGGAAGATATCAAAAAGTTGATTATTGGTGCATTGGGTTACCTGCGTACTCGTAAAGAAGAATATAGAGCTGACTTCATGTTTTGCTTATACATAATTATTGGTACGATCCCTGCTGCTGTCGTCGCAGTCCTGTTCAAAGACCGGATTGAAGAAATTTTCTCGTCCGTATATACCGTTTCCATCGCGTTATTAATCACCGGTGTTGCCTTGTGGCTTATTCGTAATCTTCGTGGGCGCAAGCAAGACGGTGATCTGTCTACGAAAGATGCACTGTTGGTAGGTCTGGCTCAGGCGGTCGCTCTTATTCCGGGCATTAGCCGCTCAGGGGCAACTGTAATTGCGTCCATCGCTGTTGGCATGAAACAGGAAACCGCTTTGAAGTTCTCCTTTATGCTGTACATTCCCATAAGTATCGGTGGACTCATTATGGGTGTATCCGACATTGCCAATGATCCGAATCGATCACAACTGGCTATTCCTTATCTGATCGCATTCATCACGACACTTTTTGTCACGTATTTCTCCATGAGATGGTTTATGGGCATTATGGCCAAAGGCAACCTGAAATACTTTTCGTATTACTGTTTTGCCGCAGGAACATTGTTGCTGATTTTCTTATAAAAAAAGTCCACACACCAAAAGGAACAACCAGCGATGGTTGTTCCTTTTGGTATATAGTGGCAGAGCCTTAATGACCTGTAGCAAGAGCCACACCGTCAGGCGCGTAGCCTTGGTACTTCTGTTAACCAGCTCCGTAGCCGCGAACATGACACTGAACAGAATCAGCAGAATCAGGGGTACCATTGACATTCCCCATTCGCTTGCAATGAGCCCCATACCTAACGGGATGAGTGTTGAACCTGTGTAGGCACTGGCCATTTCAAGTCCAATTACACTTGGGGATGCCTTCTCACCGAAGCGTTCCGGTGTCGCATGAACAATACTCGGATAGATCGGTGCTCCACCCAATCCCACGATAAATAAAGCACCTGCGGCAACCCAGTACGGTACCGGCATAACCAGGATAACCAATCCGAAGCATCCAATGATTCCACCATATCTGATGAGATTTTTGCTGGATACATGAGTCGAAAGAAAACCTGAGATTACACGGCCCAAGATAATGCCAATGAAAAATAGAGAGGAAAGTGCTGCGGCAGTACCTGGAGAAACTCCTTTGCTAACAATGAAAAAAGAAGCCATCCACAGACCGGCAGCAGTTTCGGAACCATTGTAACAGAGCATCGCAAGCATCGACATTTTCACGCCGGGGATACGTATGGCCTCACGGTTGCTTACGCGTTTCTTCTCATCGCCTGACCCCTCTACTCTTACCTTCTCAAAAATCTTCCATAGAGACAACGTTGATAATAAGATCACCACGATCCCAAACAAAATCAACCCCACAGTAACGTATCCTGCACGCCAGTTGTTTGCTTGATTCAGCCAATATGCCATAACGAGTGGGCCTGTCACTGCACCAATCCCCCAGAAACAATGCAACCAGTTCATATGCTTGGCTTTGAAATGTAATGCTACATAATTACTTAGTGCCGCATCCACCGAACCTGCACCCAGACCGAGAGGGATCGCCAGAACCAGTAAAAACACAAAATTCTCAGAGAATGAGAATCCCAACAGCGCGATCGTTGTTGAGAGAATACTGAATAATGTGACTTTACCCGTTCCGAACCGGTGCAACAATCGACTCGCGGACAGACTGGACACTACTGTACTAAATGAAATGATTAGCGATATGTAACCAGCCATTTCTGTTGTCGCATGTATATCGTTTTTCATAACGGACCAGGCACTGCCAAGTAAAGCATCAGGTAATCCCAGCCCTATAAATGCGAGATAAATAATGATTAACAATAACGTGACCATCTGGGTGTCTCTCCTCAGTTTATTTAATTAATTTCTGATTCTCGTCGAACCACCCATATAATAATATTGATATCTCTATCTGTAATCTTCCTATATTTTGACTCCTTATATCAGTATTCTGATATATTCTGGCGACTTATAACCTATATCACTGGTTCAGGATAGGTATTTCTCCAAGCAAATTCTTCAAGTTAATGGCATCCCACGGTATATGCTCAGTTATCCCTAATCCAACTACATCTGTTTCTTCAGACAGTTCTCTGATCAGATGAAGCAAGTGAGGTAATTGCATGGTTCCCGCTGGTGAAAACACATAAGGTTCCCCTGGTTTGGCGAATAACAATGAACGGAACATGTTGGGATCAAGCACATCCAGATCAAGGTGAATTGCCAGATGTTTGAACCCAGTCTCTTTAATCCACTTCTTAATCGAATCCCTGCCATGGGTTAATTCTTCAGTTCCAGCCGTTCGGATACCCAATCTTTGAATCACTTCGGTTTCCTGTTCCGTGGGGGCTGTCAACCCGGCCATGAAGACATGTTCAGGCTTCAAGGGGACACTCACATGTTTGGTAAACTCCGGATCACCTTCCCCAAGAAGGTTCCCAAGCGGTAAAGTATGACCGTTGTCATAACCCTCGTATCTAACCAGATCACCATGTGCATCAATCCATATCAAACCAAGTTCTCCGCCATATCGTTCATTTAAATAAGCAAACGGGGCTTGTTCAACCAAACAGTCACCGCCAAACATGACAATGCGATCGGGCTGGTGAGCTTGAATAATATGCTGGGCAGCCTGCAATTGCTGAAGTAGCTGTGCTCTGCCTTTTATCCCGTTCTCGCTTACCAGAGATGTTCCATCATAAGCCTCAACAGGAACATGAATGAGAGGTTGATCATTGTCAGGTGCGAGCCATGCAAGCAGCTCCGCTCCAAAAGAGTAGTTAGGATTATCTCCACCTTGCCATTGTGGCATAAGTAAACGTATTGTTTTTTGAGTCATCGTAAATCCCCTTTACTTCAAAGTAAGGTTAGTATAAACTGAGCCCAAACAAATAAATAGTACGGTCTTTTAGGATAGGTACTACCCGGAAGGATAGTGTGAATGATGAGTATGGCTGAATACCACGGTAAAGTTAAAAATATTCAAGATACCCCTTTTGGATACACGTTGTCCGTTATTGGTGGCAAATGGAAAATGGTGATTATGTATCTTCTGGCTGATAACCAGCCTGTCCGCTTCAATGAACTTAAAAGACAGATCGGCGCCATCACGTATAAAACGCTGAGTTCACAGCTCAAAGAATTGGAAGCAGATGGTATGGTGCAGCGGAAAGAATATCCCCAAGTCCCTCCTAAAGTCGAGTACCGTCTGACAGCCAAAGCTGAAACGTTATTGCCCGTTTTGGAAGGACTATGCGAATGGGGTGTCCAACATCAGGAACCTTCGATCAATAATAGCGCAACGGATTGAACGCTTTTGTCTGTATTTTAGATGAGATAATTGGAGTATATGGAGTATGTTAAAAGTAAAAAAGTCGCCAATCGGCGACTTTTTTACTTTTATCTTGTGTTCCTCTGTCCGTTCAGCAAATAAAAGCTGTAATTCGTAGAATTATACTTTTTCGTGTACCAGATCTTTCTGGTAGGCCAACACTCTGTCCCAATTGCCACTGAAAACAGGAATTCGATAATACCCTACACGCTCATACAGCGCTGCAGCTTCTGGTTGCAAGGGACCTGTTTGCAGTTTCAGATTGGTATAACCAAGTTCGTTTGCAAGACGCTCTGCCTCGGCCAATATAGCCTGGGCAATCCCTTTACGGCGGTAACCACTGCGTGTATACATGCGTTTAACTTCTACAGATGTTTCATCAAGGGGTCTAAGTGCTCCGCAACCAACCGGATACCCGTCGATCCTGGCAACGATAAAGGCCGCACGTGGCACCTCAACGTCTGACAGTTGAAATCCCGCCGTTCCATCACCGCCATATAACAAACCGAGTTCTTCACTCAGTTCCTTGATCAATAACAGCGAATCTTCGCTCCGAATATCTTCAGCTGCTGCATGCACGATATGTGTCATCCCACATACCCCCTTTATCTTATTGGACTTATTGGTTTTAATGATATATCTAAATTATCATTCCCAACAGCAAGCGTCAATTCCCCAATTCATTGAATATTTCTATAAGTACACCCTATAAATACCCGAACGTATCTTATTGCCGTCTTTATTCGTTTACATAAGAAATATAACAAGCAACGATGTATATGAATTTCAACTCTCGGAGGTCTGATATTATGGAAATTTCAAAGGGAATAACGATGCTTCAGCTTAATTTCGAGGGGAATATAAC
The DNA here is from genome assembly GCF_038000415.1 of Paenibacillus sp. FSL R7-0198. NCBI lineage: Bacteria > Bacillati > Bacillota > Bacilli > Caryophanales > Paenibacillaceae > Paenibacillus > Paenibacillus sp. FSL R7-0198. The sequence goes on from NZ_JBBOCB010000002.1 coordinate 74,501, forward strand.
TCACCCTGTTCTGATATGGGATGAAGAAATGGTTGTGTTAATTGATACCGGATTCCCTGGACAATATGACGATTTGCGTATCGCACTCGAAAAGATTGGTGTGCCGATCAGCCGACTTAAAGCAGTGATTTTGACGCATCAGGATGTGGACCATATCGGGTGTCTTCCCGAGATTTTGCAGGAGTGTGGCTCACAAGTCAAGATATATGCGCATGCGCTGGATAAGCCATATATTGAGGGACAGCTCCCTCTTCTCAAAGACGGTCACCTTGAGCATCCTCCAATGGGCAAAGTAGATGAAACGGTAACTGATGGTCAGGTACTGCCGTTTTGCGGCGGAATTCGTGTTATTCATACACCTGGTCATACGCCAGGTCATATCAGTCTATATTTGATGGGCAGCAAGACGCTCTTCGCCGGAGATTCAATGTATAGTGTAGACGGCAGGCTTGGAGGCATTCATGAACCTACTACGCTGGATATCGAAATGGCTCGTTGCTCCTTGAAAAAGTATATGGAACTCGACATTTCATCTGTGATTTGTTACCACGGTGGACGAAGTGATATGAATGTAAATGAACAGATCTCAGAACTTACTCAAGGGTCATGAATAGTAAATTTGCTGATCCGCGAATGGTTACCGTCTAGAACCAGAAACCATTCTTAGTCTTAGCATAGTCTTCCTATTGTTTGGCATACTGCAAAATGGCTGTAGCCGCACGAATTCGCAGCTCTTCTTCTTCACTGTGTAACGCTTCTCTCAGCACCTGGAGAGCTGTCTGAACCGTGGCTTCATCTACCCCTGTTGAGAGAGAGTTCGTTGCTTCGGCTGTTATGCTGACTGCAAGACCTCGATCCAGCTGTGCTTGTGATATGGGATACTCAAATTTCGCAAGGATGGATGCGTCTTTCTGCAGTGCCTGCACTTTGTCATTCAGCTCAGTGAGAGGAATGCGCCCCAACCAGGTAACTCCGCGTCGGTGACAGATCAAGTCCTCTTCAGAACCAGCGGAATCGTCGTAATAATAATCCCCGATATCCCCCACATACGTCCATTCATCATCGCTAATTAAGACATAATCTCCATCCTGCATGAGGTTAGCAAACATATGTAGTGTCGCAAGTGTGTTCGCCATTTCAGCTTCATCCAAGCTATAGTGTAGCACCAACTGTTCCTTCCATAGCTCCGGGGGCGTATTCTCCAGATCCCCTGTAACTGACCAAGCGATACCAATATAATTTTCTTCCAAAAAGGACTTTACTCTGTTGATCCCATGCACAGTCGACTGGATATGATACAGGTTCATGCGTACCGCCTTCCTTTCAATCATTCGTATGAACGTAGTTCACCATTGTAACATTAGTGGGGTCTATTTCAAACGTAATGATCTCTTTCCCATATGGCGGGTTATGTGGACCGTAGAAAGTTCTGACTTCCAGAACGGTTCGAAAGTTATAACCACCTTGTGTGCGCCTTTTAAGTTCCAATACATGAATATCATATAGACCGTAGCTAGGGACAGGTTTATGATTTGCCTGATAATAGTTGGTAATCTCACGAGCAATGTAAGAGTTGAGCATCGTAAGTGCTAATGGCTTATAGTTTTCTTGTTGTACGCTCTCAGGATCTGCATATGTAACATCTGTGTATAGGGAAACACTATTTATCATTAATGTTATAGCTGAAAGTATTAAGAGAACAAATCGTTTTTGAATTACCATACTCATCCACCTTTTTTTACTTTCTATTATCCCGAGCGAATGCAAAAGCATACAAAATATGATTACGATCTATTATTTATCCTTAGCTGAGTTGGAAGGTTATTCTGTCATCGGAGTGGCAAGTGTAAATACTCGTTAATTCAACTTATGAAGCATACACCTTTGGATATAGCCTCAGGCTATAACTAGGTATAATTTAATGGAATTACATTATAACTCCGGATCTGTGATAAATTTTGTGTAACATAAAAGCAGAGGGGTTTTAAACGATGACAAAAAGCAGTGTATTGGGATATCCGCGTATTGGTGCTGATCGGGAATGGAAGAAAGCGTTGGAAGCGTTCTGGGCAGGTAAGCTGGAGGAAACAGAATTTCACGCACGTTTGCAGGAGATCCGTATCGATCATTTGCGCAAGCAACAAGCAAAAGGCATCGACATCATTCCGGTGAATGACTTTAGCTATTATGATCATATCCTGGATACGGCTGTGATGTTTGGCATTATCCCTAAACGATTTGCTTATGATGGTGGTTCCGTTCCGTTGTCCGTATATTATGGCATTGCACGAGGAACGAAAGATGCCGCAGCAAGTGAAATGACAAAATGGTTCAACACGAACTATCACTACATTGTACCTGAACTGGACGGGGCTTCCCCGAATCTGACGGAGAACAAACCACTTCTCGCTTATCGTGAAGCAAAAGAAAAACTCGGCATTGAAGGAAAACCGGTTATTGTTGGACCTTTGACCTTCCTGAAGCTCTCCAAGGGCTATGATAAATCCGAGACGGACGCTTGGTTGGACCGTTTGCTGCCACTGTACACTCAATTGCTTCAAGAACTTGCAAGCGAAGGCGTTCAGTGGGTGCAGATCGACGAACCTATTCTGGTAACCAAATTAAGCGATGAAGACGTACAGCGTCTGAATAAAATATATGAAACATTTGCAGCAGCTGTTCCAGGCTTGAATATCATGCTGCAAACGTACTTTGAATCTGTCGAAAACTACAGCGACATTGTGGCATTGCCAGTTCAAGGTGTAGGACTTGATTTTGTACACGGACTCTCTGGTAACACACAATCCATTCGGACATCCGGTTTCCCGGCAGACAAAGTGCTTGGTGCAGGTATTATTGATGGACGTGGGATCTGGAAAGCTTCCCTTCAAGCAAAACTGAACTTGCTGAATGAATTGACTGAGTTCGTGACACCTGAACGTATCATCGTGCAATCATCTTGCAGCCTGCTGCATGTGCCAGTTACAACAGAACGTGAGACAAAACTTACATCTGAACTGAAAAATGCTCTTGCATTTGCAGATGAAAAGCTGGATGAGATCGTTCTTTTGACTACAGCCTTATCTTCACCGAGTGCAGAGATTACCGCCAAAATAGACGAAGCTGAGCTTACCCTTCAGGCGCTTCAGCAATCCGAAGATCGGAACCGTACCGCTGTACAGAAAGCCGTTGCGTCCATCAGTGTTCAACAGCCAGAGCGATCCCGTCCTTTTGCAGAGCGTCATGAAGCCCAACAGGCCAAATGGCAATTGCCACTCTTCCCGACAACAACGATTGGTAGTTTCCCACAATCTGCTGAAGTCAGAAAAGCACGTCAGTTGTGGCGCAAGGGTGAGTTGAACAACGAACAGTATGCTGCCTTCATCCGGGATCAGATTGATATCTGGATCAAGATTCAAGAAGAGATCGGAATTGACGTACTGGTGCATGGTGAGTTTGAGCGTACCGACATGGTTGAATTCTTTGGCGAGAAACTTGCTGGTTTTGCCTTTACACAGTTCGGCTGGGTACAATCATATGGTTCCCGTTGCGTGAAGCCACCTATCATCTTCGGAGATGTTGCGTTTACTGGTGAAATGACGGTTGAAGAAACGAAATATGCCCAATCGCAGACTGAGCGTCCTGTCAAAGGCATGTTGACTGGCCCGATTACCATCATGAACTGGTCATTCGTACGCGAAGACATTGCTCGTGAGCAGATTGCCTATCAATTGGCGTATGCGTTGAGACAGGAAGTCGAAGCACTTGAACAGGCAGGCATTGGCATGATACAGGTTGACGAGCCGGCTGTTCGTGAAGGGCTTCCGTTGAAAGAAAATGAACAAGCTGATTACCTGGCTTGGGCAGTCAAAGCGTTCCGTATCTCCACGTGCACGGTGCATGAAACGACTCAAATTCATACGCATATGTGCTATTGCGAATTCCATGACATGATTGATTCCATTGAAGCTATGGATGCGGATGTTATCTCCATTGAGACATCCCGTAGTCACGGTGAACTGATTCATAGTTTTGAAGAAAATACGTATGAGCTCGGTATCGGTCTTGGCGTATATGACATCCATAGTCCACGTGTTCCGAGTGTAGATGAAATGAGCAGCATGATTGAACGTGCCCTGCGTGTTCTTGATCCGAAGCTGTTCTGGATTAACCCGGACTGCGGATTGAAAACCCGTGGACAAGAAGAAACGGTTGCTTCTCTGCGCAACATGGTTGATGCAACCAGAATCGCTCGTACCAATCACGCTTCAGCTGCTGTATTGTAATCGGCTGCGAAGCAGCATATCTTCAAAAGCAAAAGTAGCAAAGGCGGACACCCCTTCGTTAGATGGGTGTCCGCCTTTTTATGTTATATTTTTGTAGTTACTTTTAACATACATTCATCTACTCCAAATTTGGGCGATCTCGAGCGTTCCTGCCCCTTTTATCACCATCCAACGCTTACGACTAGATACTCTCTTCCAGCCATTGCTGCAATGGTGTATCTTCGGTCAGTTCACCGAGCAGTATGTGACGGAACTCCCCATCCCTATCAATGACCATTGTTGCGGGCAAACCTGTAATACGGTACATACCTGATATATTGCCCGTCACATCAATGATCACCGGAAAATCAAACGCCTGCTTATCCATAAACTCACGGATCGTGCCCTTCGATTCCCCCACGTTAACAAACAGGGTTTCCACGTCGTTCTGATAGTCCTGAGCGATCTGGTGAACGAGTGGCATCTCCCTTACACAGGGTGTGCACCATGAAGCCCAAAAGTTAATCATGACGGCTTTGCCACGATAATTCGACAGCCTGACTTGTTCGCCTGCTGAATTAACCGCTGTAAACTCAGGAGCCACGGCACCAGCTTCAATGGCGTTACCTCGCCGAGATTCGGGTGTCGATACATTTTCAAAAATGGCCCATGTACCTGCTAACAATGCGATCACACCAATCAAAATTGTAAGTGTACGTCTACTTTTAAAACTCTTTTTCTGCATTAAACTCACCTTCACTTTAAACCAAGACTTTGATGAAATGCTGCATGGAGCGAACCGAATTGATCACAAAAGTCGTGAGTGGAGCCCTCTCCAACATTACGTCCATGGTTCATGAATATCACCTGATCCGCAATATCTTCTGCGATCTCAAGCTGATGGGTAGAGAACACGACCATGTGACCATCCTGTTTGATTCCCTTGAGCAGCTGAGTTAATTCCTGCATCCAGAATGGGTCCAATCCATTTGTTGGCTCATCCATGATGAGCAGTGGAGGTTTCGACAGCACAGCCTGGGCGAATAACACACGTTGGCGCATGCCTTTGGAGAAGGTCGTAACCCGGTTTTTCTTTTGATCCTCCAAACCTACCATGGTCAGTACTTCCTGTACTCTCTCCTTGGGAACTTTCCTCAGAGAAGCCCAGAACAGAAGCATTTCCTCCGCACTCAGTCCTTGATTAAATTGATAATCGTCCGGCATATATCCAATCTGCTCTGAATAACGCTTGCGCTCCTTCAACCATCGCACATTGTTCACCGCAACCTCACCGGAGGTAGGCCGAAGAATTCCTGCGATCATTCGCAGAACCGTGCTTTTCCCTGCGCCATTCCCTCCACAGAGGGCAAGCACTTGGCCAGAATTCATGTGAAAGGAGATATCCTCAACAATCGGTTGCTTTTTAATGGATTTGCACAATCCTATCACTTCGAGCCCCGCTTTATCCATGAGAACGCCCCCTCTCCCAGATCGCGTATACCGCCAGGACAGAGCAGGTGATCCAGAACAGGCATATCCCGATGAAGATCCAACTGCCACTTGGTTGCTGCACCCACTCCACCCATCGATAATATTCTGGTCCCAGAATGGAGCCGCCTCCCAGTTTGATCACGACATACAAACGTACCAGCTCGGCCGGATTGATAAGTGTTAGTATAATCAGTAGCGGTTTGACCCACAGATAAGGCATCAGTCCCAGCACAGAAAGCAATAATGTTGGCCACCCAATGACAGCGAAGAACCATACGGTCACGGATATGGTTAACGCCTGCCACCGATTGCGCGACAATGAACCGATGAATAGAGCCAGCGTCAGAAATAACAACACCAGTCCACACGAGAATGCCAGAAAGAGAAGATATGTCATGGCATCCAGTGGATTTCCGATTACTCCGCTAATGACCCCCATCAGGCCGTATCCAAATGCAACAATGGTGATCAAAACAATCGACAGCCCAAGATACTTGCCCACAATAAAAGACATCGTGCCAATGGGATACGTGGATAGCAGCTGCCAGCTACCGTCTTCCTTTTCCGATGTTAATGAAAAGGAACCGAGGAATAGCGTCATTAATGGCAAAAGGTAGAGAATGAGATTCAACATCGAACCTGTGGTGCCCGAATATCCTTCAACCAGATTCTGTGAATTTAGAAGTAACAAACTTAAGCTAAATGTGCAAAAAAGAATCAGAAACGAATATGCCCAAGGATTGCGAAATCCCATTTTCACTTCTTTTCTTGCAATCTGTATCATATCTGACATCATTGATCACCATTTTCTATTGTCATTCCTAGTGGCCTGACTCTTCTTTCATCTCACCTTCCTGATGCATCTCATTACCGTCTCCTTCTTCACCATGTCCGTGCTCATCATGCCCATGTTCACCCATCATGTCCATATTCTCTGTGTTCTGTTTCCAGTCATGGGAGGCAAGATCCTCAGCGGTCATAATGGTTCCGACACCTTGCTCTGCAATGAAAGCTTCAGCCGAAGGCTTGTCCTTAAAGTTAAGAATTCCATAAGCCATAGGCGTACGCAATGAAGCGTCGTACACATACGTGGCTTTACTGTATTCAATCCATTCCTTGTCATTATAATCACGTACATAGTCCATACCGATGTTATCTGTGCCATTTTCTGTTTTCCACTGGTTCATGCAGCCGATGTCATCGAACTTGTAATTTTGGCCGTCTTTCGTAGTGAGCTGTGTTGCATATGCATCGTCCTTCACCTGCATTTTACAGATCGCACAGATATCCACGTCTTCATTGATCGGCAATGCCGCGTATTTTGTTCCGCAAGCGGTTAACAATACCATGCCAAACATAAGTACCATAACCATGGACCATCTTCTGTTCAAGCTTTTGTTCATTTTCGTAATACCCCCATATAGATGATTATAAAAGTTGCCATACCCAACAGAACTAACCCGAGCATCCACACCACATTGGAACCTGCTGCCCTTTCCACTGACATGTTCAGATCAGATCCCGTATCCATGCTCATTCGTGGCGAATCGTCGGTAGTCCATTGTTCTCTGCCCTCTGTAAATAAGTCACTCAGAAAGACCATACCCGGTGATTGAAAAAAGAGCTGATATGCTGAATTTCGACTGACCAGTTGCTCATAAAAAGGATTGATGGCATAGGATATTTCACTGATCCCATCCTGATTCAGATCGAGCCCCTGAAAGGAGTCCCAGTAATTCTCCATCATGGTATTATTCGGGCTATCCAGCGCTGAAGCTTCAATAACATTGGATACCAATTGGTTACCTGTAAGCTCATTAGCTTCTGCCAGAACAAGCTGGATGCCAACAAAATTCCGAAGCACCGCATTGCCACGGATTTCATTGCCCGATGACTCTGCAATATTCATGCCGACACGATTACCCTCCACCACATTGTTATGAATTGAGGATTGATGCACGTCATACAACAGAATGCCTTGGGAATGAACATTAGTACTCTGTTTGCGAAAAGAATTGCCCGAGATTACCGTATTCTTGACGCCCATAATCATGGCACCTGTCATGTTCTCTTCTCCGGTATTATCCATGACAGAAGAGCCGTCAATGTACATACAGTGGATGCCATACCTTGTATGTAACAGCCTGTTATTTTGCACGATAGACTTGCGACTGTTCTCCAGATAGATTCCATCTCTCATGCCGGTGATCTCATTGGCTTCAATGTAGCTATCATGGGAGTTGTACAGATCAATACCATTGCCCTTCTGGCTACTGGAAGCAGAATCAGCCCCCATCCAAGTAATGTTGTTCCGCTGAATCGTTGCATGACTCGAATTTCGGATGATCATCCCGTACCCCTGGGTCTGAATATGCAGATCCGTGATCTCACTGTTTTTCCCTTCAATCTGAATGGCTGCAGTCTGTTCATTGGTATCATGTTCAATTGTAAAACCGCTCAATTTCACCCCATCCGAGCGAATCATTATCGTAGAGGTGGCTTCCGCATTAACAACTATGACCGTAGGATCACCCTGAATGGTGATGTTCTTGTCAATCGTCACCGGTCCAGAATAACGACCTGACGCAAGTTCAATGACTTCTCCAGGTGCAGATCGGTCAATCATAGGCTGAAGGGGAATGAGATCACGATGTCCGGAAGAGCCCATGACTGCACCGTGCGGAAGAGATAGTAGGAGCATCATCATTCCGATTAGAAAAAGTAAACCCGTAACCCGACTCTTCTTACAACTGTTGAATGCACCCAATCCTGCCTGAGGATTACTCATGATTCAAACCGCGCAATTCCGGCTTCTGGTTACAGTTGCTTATTGCTGTGGCAATGTATTCAACGGGTCTTACGTTAATCCAAAATATACGTTGGTTGTACACACCATCCCTCCATTCCACTTAAAATCAACTCTCCATGTTCCTCATCCATTGAAGCAACGTAATAAATGAAGCGTTATCACAATCCTGATCACAGTGTACTTAAAATGATATTTATTCCATATAGCTCAATTAGGCTATAGACGCTACATTTTTGTGTCGATATTGTGATGTAAAACAAAAAAAGCCGCCATATAGGCGACTTCTAAGTAACATATTATTCAAATGGATAGGTCCAAAATGTTTCTCTGCCAAAACGTTTCTTGATTTCTTCATTATTCAGCTCACGATTTCCTACAAGCTCTGCTGCCTGGAATTGTGAACGATGGGCACGAATGGACGCCATTTTCCGATCCAAAAATTCGGATACGTCAACGAATACATCCGGTTTGCCAATATACTGTTCCTGATTATTTGCGAACGCAACGCAGTGAACAATCGGACGTTCATCCACAGGAAGTTTAGCGATTGTACGTATAACAGCGGCTCCCGTTGCATCATGATCGGGATGAACACTGTACCCCGGATAGAACGTAATGACCAGCGTGGGGTTTAATTCTTTAAGTAGCGACATGACGGTGTCTTCCAGTAACTGTGGGTCTTCGAACTCCAGCATTTTATCGTGGAAACCCAGCATTCTCAGGTCCTGAATACCAATCGCTTCAGAAGCTTCGATGAGTTCCTGTTTACGGATGGCAGGCAACGTCACTCGGTTGGCAAATGGAGGAATCCCCATGTTGCGCCCCATCTCGCCAAGTGTTAGACAAGCATAGGTTACATGGGCACCGCCATCTATGTATTTGGCTAACGTTCCCGATACAGAGAAAGCTTCATCATCTGGATGGGGATACACCACCAAGATGCGCTCATGCTCTTGCTCGTTGTGTGTAGTATTCATGTTATTCAACCCTCCGCTTTCATCAGAACATCTCTCGGCTTAATTGTAACGCCACAACTAGTTTACCTTGGCTGTCGTGACCGGCAAGAATCAGTCTTTCTTGTTCCTGCTCATCAATATGTGTAAGACCTTCGGCGTAAAGCCATCCTTGCGTCGTTTTCAGACCAACACGGTATGGACCTGTACCTGAAATGGATCCCTGCGTATATCGTATGGCCGCATTAGTAATGAATGCCGATGCTGGATGTTTAGTACTGTCCATGTGTTGTGCGTAAGCACCTGACGTAAGCTCTAGATGTACGTATAAGTCCTGATCAGCAAGATTATTGATCCGGAGCTGAATATCTTGAGGTTTAATTGGTTGCATAGCGGCCTCCTTGTCTAATGTAATTGTACGAATTTCATTTTAACATAACCTGAAGAGAATATACATGGAGTGACCCTGTCGCCTCTTATAGAGCATTCTCATGATGATTCAGGTTTGAAAACAAGAACAGATTTGCCCGTTTTTTTCTCTTTTTATTCATGGACCAAATCTATATTATGAAGTGTAGGCAAAAACGCCCGTGATGAAGAACCTAAATCTTAAGTGAATCTTGCTCCAACATGTTTGGAAAGGAGTTTAACTCAACTTGAAATCTCTAATACAACTACTTCATTTTGGCTATCATCAGGCCATGAGTTGCATATTTCCCGTAGCGATCTTTGGAACACTGGCCCTGTCCAGCGTAATTCCTATTCCTTTCCTTCATCGATATGATGCCATTCTGCTCGTATTACTTGCTGTGCAGTACCTGATGTATCGAAGCGGCTTGGAAACCCGGGATGAAATCAAGGTCATCTGTGTATTTCACATTATTGGCCTGGTGCTGGAGATTTATAAAGTATGGATGGGATCCTGGTCTTACCCTGAGCCAGCTTACACCAAAATCCTGGGTGTGCCTCTTTATAGTGGATTCATGTATGCAAGTGTAGCCAGTTTTATGTGTCAAGTGTGGCGAAGACTGCGAATGGACATGACCGGATGGCCTGGTTTTGCACCTTCCATGCTGCTCGGAGCAGCCATCTATATTAACTTTTTCACTCATCATTTTATTCCCGATTTTCGCTGGTGGCTGACGGCGCTTGTATTTATTGTCTTCTGGAAAACCTGGATTATCTACCGGGTACGAGCAACGACCTATCGAATGCCGTTATCGCTGGCTTTTATCATTGTTGGTTTCTTCATCTGGACTGCCGAGAATATCGCTACATTCTTCAATGCCTGGAAATATCCAGATCAGCATGATGCATGGCAACTGGTTAGCTTTAGTAAGATCAGTTCATGGTTCCTGCTGGTCATCATCAGTGTCATCATCGTTGCGCAGCTCAAATATGTGAAAGCCAATCGAACCCCAGATGATCCAAAATCCAGTTAACTATTTATTCTCTAACCGTAAAACAGCAGCAATCTTAGACTCGTACATAAAGTCTTCGAATGCCGCTGTTTTTTTACTGTGCCAATGCAACTGGAGATATACTTATGTCCCCCACCTGATCGGTAACACTTTCATTTGACAAAAACGACACTAGTGTCATAAAATGATCAATAAAGCGACATTAATGTCACTTTTTTTTGATTCTATTACATCAGGAGGAAGCTATGACTCAGAAATCGTTGTCCAAAAAAATGATGATCCTTGCAGGTGCACATCAGGTATTTGTGCGAAAAGGATTCCATGCTGTCACGATGACAGATATTGTGGAGCAATGCGGAATTAGCCGCGGCGGTCTTTACCGATATTTCAACTCAACAGAGGAGATTTTCAGATCCTTATTGATGGAAAGTAGCAAACAGACGCATGAAACTTTTACAGCCCAGATGGAAGCAGCTATACCATTTCAGCAGATCATGGATGCATTCTGGACAAGTCAACGGATCGATCTAACTGAGATCAATGACAGTATTATGACCGCGGCGTATGAGTTTTTCTTGTCACACCGCAATGCAGAGGATCGTGAGTTGCTTCACCGCCAACAGGATCATAGCATCACGGAGCTCAGTCGACTGATCGACTATGGGGTCCAACGTGGTGAAATACAGGTTGAGGCAAGCCACACGGCTGCTGCTCATATTGTTATTTTCCTGGAGGGACTACGAGTGCTTGCCCTGTCTACCGATCTAACTGAAGATTTTATTCGCGAACAGCTTGATTTCATCCAAATTCATCTTTATGAAAGAAGTGTGTAAGATGAACATCGCCATCTCCGTTCAGAACGTAACGAAACATTTTAAAAAAAATGAAATGATACTAGGCGAAATCAGTCTGGATCTCGCTGAAGGTGAGTTTACAGCCATCATTGGCCCAAGTGGCTCCGGAAAATCCACGCTTCTCAACCTGATGTCAGGACTGCTCAGACCCTCAAATGGTCACGTCTTCATCAATAACCAGGATATTGCTGAACTGAACGAGGATGCACTTGCCGACTTTCGCAGACTGCATCTGGGTTACATTTTCCAACACTACCATCTACTCTCTCATCTTACGGTTCGTGAAAATATATACATTGGGCTCTCTGGAACAAGTGAACGCCACACGGTTGAGGAGCTAGCTGCCCTTCTGGGGATTGAGGACATCCTGAATCAGTTTCCCGGTCAACTGTCTGGTGGGCAACAGCAGCGGGTAGCCATTGCACGTGCATTAATTAAGAGGCCTCGTATCTTGTTCTGCGACGAAGCCACGGGTGCGTTGGATGAGATGAACAGCAAAAATGTGATCTCGCTTCTTCATCTTGCCCGGCAGCAATACGGAGTGACCATTGTGTTCATCACCCATAATCCTGAAATTGCCAAAACTGCTCAGCGCGTAATTACAATTAAGAACGGCTCCATCTATCAGGATCGATTGAACGAGCACCCAATTACTGCTGCACAGATGCATTGGGCATAGATATACTCACAATGGGAAGGCGGAAGACTAATGCGCTATCTTAACAAGCATGTGAACCGTTTATTGAAGCAAAACCGTGGATACACCATCCTCTTGTTTCTCATGGTAGTGCTGACTTCGTTTATGTATTTTTTTGTGGAATTCTCGGTGGATCGTAATCAGGTTCATATTCAAGAATACGCTGAGACACAACATTTGGAGGATTTCCGCTTCCAATTGCAAGAAGATGCAGATCGTTTACATGCGTTAGAGGAGATACATACAGAAGCTATTATCGAGGAAAAAAGATTCAAAAAAGTTACACAAGACAGTACAAATTATTATCTGCTCGCTCCACCCCAGATGCTAAATGTACCTTACCTATTGGAAGGTCGACTGCCGGCAGCTTCTACGGAAGTTGCCCTAATGCCGCACTATATGGATAAGCATGCCCTGACTGTAGGAGACTCAATTACCATAGGAAATCAGAATCTCACCATCGTTGGCTCCATGTTTTTGCCAGACTACCAATCATTTATTCCTTTCAATGACCTGAAGCAAGATTACAATCAAGCGACTTTCGGTGTCGTTACCCCTGATGTGTACCATAAGATAAACGGACAGGAAGAGCGCTATTATGCAGCAAAGTTCAAACCAGATGTGGACTCCGGCTCAGCTGAAGTGCGCATAAGTAGTGATCCCGCCTTCTCATATTTGGCTTTCAATTCTGGACTTGAGAGCAGCACCGAACCACTGACCGCAATCGATTCCAATCAAAGTCTGGCCCAGAGCTTCCTCTTCTTGTTTACACTCATTACTTTGTTTATCTTCTACATGTTCTACACCCGTTTCGTCCGCCTTCACCGTCAAGATTTCGGTTGCTTCAAGGCAATGGGATATACGGCAAGACAGATCAGCCACGCACCACTCGTTTATTCACTGATCCTATCGACAGCAGGAGGACTCGTCGGGATGGTTTTGGGTTTCTTCGGTTCCTCTGTCCTAATCCATATGTATGCTCAAATGTACTCCTTCCCCCTCTGGGAACGAGGCCTTGAACTCCGTTCTATCTTGTTTGGGCTTTTGATTCCTATCATCGGAACGGTGCTGGTCACCTGGATGTCTATCGTTCCTTTTTTGCGCCAAGAGACCTTTCATGTCATGCATAACACGATTAAGCCTCTTCCGAATGGAAGATTAACCACAGCTCTTCAATCCGTAATTAGCCTTTTGCCGGAACGATTAAGGCTTCCTCTGCGCGTCGTGCTTCGCAAATGGAACGCCATTTTCTTAAGTGCAGCAGCAATTTTTCTGATGACCTTGTTATTTATCATGAGTTCTTCGTTGTATCAATCAAGTGGTGCCGCCCTGGAATCACAGACGACAGGCATGCACTACAGGTACGATATCCGTTATCCCAATCTGAAGGAAGATGAAGTAACATCGCATAGGTCCAGCATGTACTACCTCAGACAGTCCGTACAGCTCGTGGAAGTTGATGGACAAAAACTCTCAGGAGAGTTGGTCGGCATGGATGATCAGGGAACACAGGTGCAACTTATGAATCATGACAACACCCCCATTCTGCCTGCTGAGCTGGATGGTATCGTGGTGAGTGAGGCGACCAGTTCGTTGTATGACATCCAATCCGGAGATACCGTTCAACTGATTATTAATCATCAACCACATAACGTCTCAGTCCGTGAGATTAGCCGAAATGGTGAAGCAGATACGATCTATACATCCAAAACACAATTAGCGAGGTGGTTGAACGTTAGCCCCTTCATGCATAACGGGGAATACAGTAACGACAGTGCTCAGGACTCAAATGCACGAGTGGTTACTGCCGAGAACAAGTTAGCTGCTCTGCGTAGCGATGCAGTATCGAGCCAATCCAGTGCTGTCATTAATCAAGTGGCAGGGATTCTTGTTGGTTTCCTGCTGATATATCTAGTCATTTTGCTTAACGTTCAGGATAGCCATAAGGATATGCATATCCTTCGATTGCTTGGATATAGCCATCGAGACATTAACCGTACGCTCGTCGATGTATACAAACCGCTATTTGTCCTGCTGTATCTGATTGCTGTACCCGTTGCGATCCTGGCAGCACGTGCAATCTTGCGCATGATCTCATTACAAACCGGGGATTATATCCCGTTCCAGATCCATTGGTGGATTCTAATCCTGATCCTCATACTGATTTTGCTTCAATATCAGTTGGTCGTCTCCTTATTTAAGCGAAAAGTGTTTAAGCAGACACGAGGCATGGGGCTTGAAAGTATTCCAAGTCATGAATAAGTTGTGACTATAGAATGCATAGTTGTTCTGTTTGAGATTATTTAACAAATAATGAGCCAAAGCCATCTGTCTCTTCAATGTCTTTGTTGATTAAGAGGTTCTCCTTTTCATCGTATGCTTTGATGGTATAAGGAAGAGTAGCTGATGATGGCAGGAATACGTACCAGATTCGTTGGTTCTCACCTGCCTCAACCAGCTTCACATCGAATGTGTCGGGTTTACCCGTTTCTTTGATTTCAACAGTTACACGTTTGATAGTGGAGTCTATGATGTCACCAAACAGCATGGGAAACGAGGCCGAGACTTTTTCCAGTTTCGGTATGCTCATATAATGCAACGCAGACTTGGATTCAACTGATTCATTAATGGAATATCCTCCACCCCATACCCATTTCCATCCGAAAATGTTCTTGCGGGTATACTCCATCTGAAGATTACTGTTGTTTTCCCGATCCTTTTTTTGTGTGAACAAAATCATGCCACCGTCTAAAGCCTCCTGATGAATGAATTGGGAAGTATAAAACTCACCTCTAAATTCTTGAACGGCCCCTTGAGGACTGTTCGCTATAGGAATACGTATAGGTTCATTCAATCCCCAAACTTTGGATATCCGTTGATCGGCTAGTCCGCCAGCTCGTTCATTCATATACATATATGCCAAGATTGACAGGGGCGATAATAAAATTACTATTGCAGTGATTAGCAAAATTCTCCTGTTACGCTTGATTATCTCCATTGTACACTCCTTATGATGACGGTGAAATATTAAATACAATCACTCTGATATTACCATAATTAGCATATTGGTTCTTGTTTGAGTATAATTCGTACAATCAAAAAAGGCCGCCAAGGGCGACCTTTCAAGTCATTCATCGAAGCTATTCTCCCAGAAAGATTACTTCGGTTTCCAATTCAACTTGGAACGTATCATAGACTTTCTTCTGAATAAATTGGATCAGATCCATATAATCCTGGGCAGTAGCGTGATCCACATTTACGATAAAACCTGCATGCTTCATGGAGATTTCAGCACCTCCGATGCGAGTACCCTGCAAGTTACAATCCTGAATCAGTTTACCGGCAAAATGTCCTTCGGGTCGTTTAAATACACTTCCACAAGAAGGATACTCCAGCGGCTGCTTGGATTCTCTCAGGAACGTTAGTTCCTTCATTTTGCTTGCAATTTCATCCTTGTTTCCTTTTTTGAGCCCGAATTCGGCCTCCAGTATGATATAGTGATCCATTTTGAAGAGACTATTTCGATAACCAAACTTCATCTCTTCTCGCGGGATCTCCAACACTGCGCCGTCTTTGGTGATCACAGTCGCACGTTCAACAACATCTGCGATCTGACCGCCATAAGCACCCGCATTCATGTAAAGTGCGCCCCCCGTGCTGCCGGGAATACCGCAAGCAAACTCCAAACCGGTCAAGCTATGCTCCAAAGCAAGTCTGGATACATCAATGATATCAACGCCGCTTTGCGCAATCATGCTGTCCTCACTCACTTTAATTTGATCGAAGTGGCTAAGAGAAATCGTTACTCCCCGGATGCCCCCGTCTTTAATGATGACGTTTGAGCCTTTTCCAATGACCGTCAGAGGTAACTGATGTAAGTTGGCAATTTCTACGATTTTTGTGATTTCGTCTATCGTTGTTGGATGGATGAGAATATCTGCGTTACCACCAATTTTTATAAACGTGTGATTTTTTAACGGTTCATTGAATTTCACTTTTTCCAAAGGTATCTGATGCTCAAAAATATTCATGATTTTCTCTCCCTGAATTCATAAAGAAATGATTGCACCATCGCGAAAATGAGATGCTCCTTCTTTATTATATGCTAAATAGGAGATTTTGTTTGAAATTATGTTGTTTTCACAATAATTAATCGCACTCTCTTTAGATTTTGAACTTTTCCGTGAGTTCCTGAAGACGTGATGCCATGCGAGCCAGATAAGATGAAGATGAACTAATCTCTTGCATTGAAGCAAGTTGTTGCTCTGTTGCCGCAGATACCGTTTGCGCCCCTTCCGCCGTTTCCCGCGAGACATGAGAAATGTCCTCGATTTTCGCCACCACATGGGAGGTCTCTTGAACGATATCATCGGCCATGGTGGACACTTCGCTGGCTTTGCTGTTCACCATATCCACGGACAAGGTAATTTCTTCAAAGAGCTGGCCCGCCGTATTCATCACGGTCATCCCTTTGGAAACTTCACCAATCGCCTCAATCATGGATTGATCCGCATGCTGGATTCCTTCGTTAATGCTGCCAATTAGTGTGGTGACTTGCTTCGCAGAATCAGCAGCTTGCTCCGCGAGTGCACCTACTTCTCTGGCTACAACAGCAAAACCTTTGCCGTGTTCACCTGCCCGTGCAGCTTCAATGGAAGCATTCAAAGCCAGTAAATTGGTCTGACGGGAGATATCTGAGATCACCTTGATGATTTGCCCGATCTCCAACGAAGTCTGAACCAGATGGTTAATGCCATCCGACACACGATTGACGGAATGGTGTATGGTTCCCATTTGTGTCACAGCGCCATTGATGGCCTGCCCACCCTCTTTTGATTTCTCCGTTACATGTTCTGTAGCTAAAGCTGTCGCTGAGGCATTATTGGCGATATGACCGATTTGTTCCGCCACATGATGAATAGAACGCAGACTCGCTTCAACCAGCACCACCTGTCTGTCAGCGCCTTCCGCCATCTGTTCAATCGTTTCAGCGATATGCCCTGTTGCCGTAGCACTTTGACCCGCATTAGCGGATAACTGTTCCGAAGCAGTGACCAGTTGATTAGATGAATTCTTCACCTCGGATACAATGGAATTCAGGGAACCGACCATAAGGTTGAAGGCATCCCCCAACTGACCGAGTTCATCATTTGAATAAATGGCTGCACTTTGGGTCAAATCTCCCCGACTGACTTCCTCAGATACATTATTCAATGTTTTGAGCGGTTTGGTGATCGAACGCACGATCAGGATTGTCATCCCTATCCCTAGCAGGGCAAACACGGAGATGACCATTAATGTATTGTTCCAAATGGGTTTGGCTGCTTGCACGATCTCGATCGGTGAGCGATCTCCTGCGATTTTCCAGCCCGTAAGCTGATTGGTAATATAGACGAGCTGACGTGTCTCTCCTTCAGGAGAGCTTTGCTCAATTTGGCCGGAGTCGCCCTCAAACATCGTTGTCCCGGGTCCTCCATCACCTTGAGCGGTGTCTTGTTCTGCATCGGAAGAAGAGTTGAGCGGTGTTGCACTACCATTTGCCGCATCCTCACCCTGAGAACTTTCAGTTCCCCATGGCGGAGTTACGATCATAGAGCCATTCGCGCCAAAAATGACGACAAAGCCGTTATCTCCAATTTTGATCTGGCCTACAATCTCTTGCAGAGTGCTTAAATCAAGGGTTACAGCGACGACTGACTTGCTGTCACTAGACGCTTTCGCTAAGGTCAATACCGTGTTACCCGACTGTTCCGAAGTGAACGGCTCCGTCAGAACAACCTGTCCTGGATCAGCCATCGCCTTTGTATAGAATTCGCTCTCCAGAGGTTTATCGTTGCCCGGCTTGCTCTGACTGGAAGAAGCGTACACATGCTGTCCGTCGCTGTTTACAAAAATAGCTGATTCGACCTCCGAATGGTTATTGGTATAGGCTTTTAATGCGGCTTCAGGAGTTGTAGATGTAATGGATTCGGCTAAGAGACCCACATCTGATTGTTTAGCTTGTATGTATTGGTTGATCATGCTGCTAACGAGCGATATGTCGGTGTTGGCCATGTTGGCTAGTTGTGTATCTACTTGCTGTTTAGCGGTAAAATAGGCAAATCCTCCGATAACCAGACTGGGAAGCAACAATACGATTAAAAATGATGCTACCAGACGGTTCCTGACCGTACCGATTTTTTTCTTGAATTTCATAGGCGTTTCTCCTTATGTATGATGTATCGTAGCTTATTCTCTATTAAGCATGAAATAGATGAGGGTACGATTAATTTCAACTTAAAGATATATGAAAGTTTTTCATGAAACTAAATATTCTCTTTCAAAAAAATAAATAAAAAATACACCTTGCGGAACCAGCATCTAGGCCGGATGAATACCGCAAGGCATTTCTCATGCAACTACCGTTATCTCGTGGACAAGAAAACTACATGATTATGAGAGTTCTATGTCTGTTTGAGTCAGCTTGACCGATAGATCCCATAAACGAAGAGCTTGCTCAGGGTCGATAGCATACTTCTTGACCCCATAGAAACCTCCATCCTCTGGAGCCAATTCACTGATGTCACAATCCTCACAGTAGACACCGCCTTTTCCCTCAAGCTGAGGTGAAGTTGCTGCCCAGACTTGCG
This sequence comes from Paenibacillus sp. FSL R7-0198, assembly GCF_038000415.1. NCBI lineage: Bacteria > Bacillati > Bacillota > Bacilli > Caryophanales > Paenibacillaceae > Paenibacillus > Paenibacillus sp. FSL R7-0198. Next base: position 93,620 of record NZ_JBBOCB010000002.1, read on the forward strand.
TCGCTGCCCCCTGCTCAGGTGTTTTGAACGCAGGGTTGGCCACTTGTCCAGATTCATCAATCCAGCCCAGCGCAATCATTTCCTCTTTTGGCATATGACGCTGTAGTGGTGTCATAATTCCGCCTGGATGAACTGAGAAAGCCCGTACTCCGTGCTCTGCACCTCGACGATCCAGCTCAACGCTGAATAAAATCGTTGCTGTTTTGGACTGTCCATAGGCAGGGAATTTCTCATAGCCATGTTCAAATTGGATGTCATCCCAACGAATAGGCGAGAAATGATGTCCCGCTGATGCCAAGGAAACAACACGTGCTCCCCCCTGACTAGCGAGTGCTGGCCATAACAGATTAGTCAGGGCAAAGTGGCCCAGATGATTTGTTGCAAATTGAGCTTCCCAGCCAGGACCAACCCGTGTCTCCGGGCAAGCCATGATGCCCGCATTAAGAATCAGCATGTCAATGTTCCGATCACTCGCCAGAAACCGCTCGGCAAAAGCACGAACGCTGGATAAATCAGCAAGGTCCAATGCATCTATTTCAACACCTTCAAGACCAGAAAGTGCTTCCTTTGCAACCGCTGGACGACGTGCAGTCACCACTACACGGGCTCCCGCATTAACAAGCGCACGTGTCGTCTCCAACCCGAGACCCGAATATCCACCCGTTACAATAGCAAGCTGTCCTGACAAGTCCAGATCTCTCAATACATCCTCCGCTGTACTGTTATGATTGAATCCAGAGTCCATTTTATGTTGTAAAGTTCTAATATTATTTTCCTGTGTCATTCTGTTCATCTCCTTGGCAATATTTCTTTTTCTTCTTCAAAGTCTACACCCTAGAGCGTACTCTAAGTCAAATGGAAGTGAATACATCGTCTCGCAACTTTTCCGTGCAATCTGCATAAGTAAAAAAGCCGCCAATTGGCGACTTTCGTTGAAAAATTTATAGTCATCTAAGTTACGAATCACCCTGAACGGTGGATAACGAAACAAGGACCGGGCTGGCGAAATCAGAAGCCTTCTCACCTTTTGGATTATGAAGACGGAATAGAAATGCATCCCCTTCTTCTGATTTCCAGACCATATAATCGCTAATGCCTTTTTCACCAGAGGCCTGAAGATAGAGCTCGGCATAACCAAGCGGGTGTTCTACCAGTTCTCCGCTATAATCGGATACCTTACCGGCTTTTTCTAATTCTTCTTTACCCGCTGTCTCCAGTTCTGCCAGATTATACTCCAAAGGCAGTGGTTCAATATCCACATAATAGTCAGCGTTACTAGTCAGTGACAGACGGCCTTTAACAGCATCAAATGTGAATTTCTCAAATACGTACAAGGAAAATCCTTCTCCTTGTTGCAAGGTCGCTTCTAGTGATTGATTGCCATCTGCGGTCAACATTTCAAAACTTTCGGTCTGTGGACGCTCTGTTTCAATCGCGTCTTCTGTTTCACCTACTGGCATTGATGGTTGAGGGCTAGGCAAAGGTTCATTACTACCAGAGCAAGCTGCAAGTGTTAGAACTATAACGATTAACGAGATACTCATCATAATAGAACGTGGTTGAAACATCAGGTTCATTCCTCCCTGTCTATATTCTGCGCTTACATGTTATTACCCATGGCAGAAACTCGAAACCTATAGGCCCAACCTATGAGTTTATCCATAATCAGTATTTCCCTTGATCCCTTCCAGTTTGTAAAATATGGAGAAAACATCAAGGAGTGATAAGCACATGGAATTCTCAGTAAAGCAGCTGTTTGATAAGGTAGCCCAAGATTATGATGTGCAGCGAAAGCAGCTTATCCCTTGCTTTGATGATTTTTATGGAATAGCTCTGGATCTGATGGAAAGCCCGCTCGATTCTCCACGTATTCTTGATCTGGGTGCAGGAACGGGACTGCTCTCCGGATTGGTCCTGCAAAAGTATCCCAACGCACGATTAACCCTGATCGATATTAGTGATCAAATGCTTGAAGCAGCACGTCGAAGATTTGCTGATGCAAACCAAGTACAGTATGTGATCGGGGATTACTCCAAGTACGATTTCACCAGTTCCTACGATATGATTATTTCCTCCCTGTCTATTCACCATCTGCCCCACGCTGACAAGAAAAAGGTGTTTGACTCTGTACACAAGTTGTTAGAACCAGGTGGATGTTTCATCAACGCAGATCAAGTTCAGGGAAGAACCCCCGATACGGACACCTATTACCGCCAGCGCTGGTTAGAAACGATACATCAAAGTGGTTTGTCTGAGGAAGCCATCTCGGCTTCGATCGAAAGACGCAAGGTGGATATCAATGCCACGCTGGAGGATCAATTGATGTGGTTGGAGGAAGCTGGGTTTGGCGTGGCAGACTGCATGTACAAATACTTGGACTTTGCAGTGTTTTACGCACAAAAATAAAAAAGACCGGATTAGAAGCGAGTTATGCCCTGATCCGGTCTTCTCCCATGATTTTATTCTGAATCGATTATTTCAGCGATGCTGGCAGCTTGACGCCGAGAAGTTTGCCTTCGGCTTGGATGATGATCATTCCATTTGTCTTCAATGTCTTATTATGCAGGTCTCCCCCGGTAGAGACTCGAAAAGCTGGCTGACCCGTCATCATGTTGAGGGCAAGCAGGGTGCCGTTACGTTGCGCTCGATACATTCCTTTACCGTAAACATCAATCTGAGAAACCGGGGCATCACCATGCCACTGCACCTCCTGACCGTTAGCCAGCTTAATGCCTTTAAGTTCACCTGTCTCGAGGTTTTTGTACACCAGCCGTTCCTGTACAATGCCAAGTAACTCCATTTTGTCCCCGTAAGGTTGGTGAAACGTTCGAATGGGCGTAGTTTCCGACTTGGTCGTATTCAACGAATACTCCGCTATGTTGTCCCCCTGCGAAATGTACAGTTTGTCTTTATAGACAAGTATACCTCCTCTACCATTCGTATACGGTGGGTCACCAGGCATGGTCCACCTATACTCCTGACTTCCTTTCAACACACCGGTCTTCAGGTTGTAAGCATTGACTTTCCATTTGCGTTCAGGTGAAGACTCGTCATCTTCCAACATTGGAGAATAAAAATCCACCGAATACACAAGACCGTCTTTGATCTGAATAGCTTCCCCCTGACCAAAATGCCCCCAAAGCTTCTTGCCCGTTTTCTTGTCATATGCATTAAGTTGAACGGATGTAAGTGCCCCTTGGACAAAAAAGGTTCTCAGTACAATACCATTAGACTCTTCAAGATATTCAGTACCATGACCTTCGCCTAATGGCTCATCTGCCTTCCAGCGCAGTTTGCCTGACTGGATATCCAGTGCAAACGTTGTACTTCCTTTAATAACATAGAGGGTATCCGCTGTTGGAATCAGAGCTTCCGTACGTTGAACCGTATCAATCCAGGTGGATGTTCCTGACTGCCATTTTGCTTTGCCTGTTTTTGCATTCAAGGCATATGGCTTGTGATCACTGGTCAGTCCGTAGAGGACGCCGCCTTGATAGGTAATATAAGGTGTCAGTTCTTTGCCGTAAGTCCACAGCCGTTTACCTGTTGTCGCATCAAGTGCAATCAACTTTGATCCAGCAAACGTAAATACTTTGCCTTCTTCTGCAATGGCATTAGCTCCGATGTACGTCTCGTTCATACTCAAATAGTTATCTACTTTTGCTGTCCAAGAAGGTTTCAGTTCAGGTACAGTGATTCGCTGATAGGAATACCAGTTACGGATGGATACATCCGATGCTTCAGCATGTGCCTGAGATGGCAACACGCCGATGACTCCATGAACCATCAACATTCCGGCAGTAAGACCTGCAACGATGGGTCTGCCTGCTCTTCTTTTCCATTGCTTAGTCGTTTGACGTTTATGTCTATTGATCATAGATAATAATTCCTCCTGTTAAAAATGAGCCTGATATATAACTACATAACCATAACGTGTGGTGAGTCCAAATAGTTACGAGATTGTTAAATTATTCAAAGAAAATATCAAAAAAGCCGCCATAAGGCGACTTCCTGAATACGACATTATTTATGTGACAAGTTGCGCACGACAATTTTGTAACTCAGTCCCTGCTTTACTTTAATTCAATCTGGAATACATCACCGGCATCCCCACCAAAAACGATAAAACCACTTTTCGGGAGCTTCGTCGATTCCTGTTTAGTTGCTAAAGAGAAGTCAACCATTTCACCCTTATCATTATACACTGCATAACCTCCGGTCTTCGGAGAATCCACCATGATGGATTTGTTACCCGATCGGGCGTCGATCGCATACCACCGCGCTTGACCGTTTGCCGGAATAGTTGTAATTCCTTTTTTCCCACCAAAGATTGGAGTAATCGCATCCTCGGCAATGTATTCTTGCCCATCCTGGATCAAAATCTCGGCGCCATTCTTTGTGTAAAATTGCAGATCAAACGCGTCTCTTCCGTTCATTACAGGAATCTCGGCTATATTCTCTGCGTTGTTTGCATCCATGATTTGCGTGCCATTTGCATAGCCATTTTGGGCATCAACAGACAGGTTCTTGATCAGCATCGATGGAAGCAGATAAAAGATCGACGTTATTTTTTCATCCAACGCGTAATATTTCGAGCCGTCACGAGCTGTCCATTTCTCTTTGGTTGTTGCGTCAAGCGCATTATGATCCAGTTTTTGATAATCATACGTGTTCATCACCGTTTGACCTATGCCGGGTAACGTTATAATCGCCTGAACTTTAACATACACCTTGTCATTACGTTCCTTCACAAAACTAGCTTTCACACTGCCATCCGCACTTGTAAAATGTTCGTCGCCTGTGTAGACATAGTTCTGCTCAGGAATAATTCCTCCCAGCAAGGCAGGCAGTTGCATCTCACCATCCTTAATCGCTATATCCAATGTCTCTCCTACCGTACCATAGAGACCGGAGTACGCGCTTAATTCTGTTGGCATCTTCACTTTGACAGGTGGTGAGAATGTCTGATCAGGCTGAACATCGTTGATGATGCCCTGACCCTCCAGAACGTCCAGCAGCACTTTGCTGGCAAACATCTGATTGTAGACGGAAGATCCGCCAGAGGATAGGACCGCCATTGAAATATCATGTTCAGGTATAGTGATTAACACGGCATGGTACAACATGGTATCCCCGCCTTTGGCAAGCGCGGTAACCCCATAATCGCTGAAAGGTGCAAGCTCAACCGAATCCCACCCCAAGCCATAATTGATCGTATTTTGCTCATCAGATACCCATATGCCCTTCCGATATTCATGAGATTGCATGGCCTTCACAGCAGATTCGGACAGAATATCGGGTCGGTTCCCCATTAAAACCTCTCCGAATTGACTCAATTCTTCTGCGGTAGAGTACACCCCGCCTGTGCCGATAATGTTTGCATTTTCGGTAGGCATCGTCATCTCAAGTGTAGGCCAATAGGTTTCGGATAATTGCGCTCTGTCAAAGGAATCTAGTGGTGTCTTCGTTGATTCCAACTTCAACGGCTCGCTGATGTACTTGGCGATATATTCGCTGTAGCTTAACCCACTCACCCGTTCAACCAGGATTTCAAGCAATTGAAAACCGTCATTGGCGTAGACGGAGTATTCGCCAGGTTTGGATTTCAGTTTTTCGGACTGAAGTTTGAGCAATAGTTCATCATGATTGCGGCTGTCATTATCGTCAAACAACATGCTGTTTCCATAATGTGTTCCGTAAAGACCAGATGAATGATTCATCAACATGCGCGGTGTGATTTGCGTATATCGCGCATCTGCCATCTTAAAGTCCTTAATATACGAAGTAAGCGGCTCATCCAGATCTATTTTTCCGGAATCAACCAGCTTCATGGCGGCTGCCGTAACAACCATTTTACTAACCGAACCTATGCCATACATGCTATCCTCGTCTACTGGCTTCTGTGATGCCTTGTCGTGTAGTCCTACACTATCTGATAAAATGAATTCTCCTTCATCCATGATCGCATATTGCACACTGGTGACACCGTAGTTTTGCACCATCTGCGTGGCGATCTGCTCCGCCCGTGCCTCAATCGTACTGCTGTTATTCGCCTCTGCGCTGACATCTGCCAGCGGTGTAATGACAAGCACCGCTGTACATAAAAGACTAATTAATTTTTTCATCCCATGTCCTCCCTCAAATGTTCTTATGAATGAATTCATCATATCCGGGAAGAGACTGTTCGAACGCAAACGGACCCTGAATGGAAAAAAACAACCCCTGAACGGCAGGTTCAGGGATTGTCGGTGTGGAACGGAAGTACGACCATGTTGTTAAACTTCCGATGCTGATGCTCAATACTCATATGTCCACCATATTTCTCGCACATTCGCGATATATTGGTTAGACCGATGCCATGGTACTCCGGATTAGGCTTTTCACTTTTCAAGTCAACTATCGGTTGCTCAACATGATTCATAATTTGGATGACGAGTGCAGATGACGTCGAGTGAATGGCAATGAGGACATATCGATCCTCCGCTTGTCTAACCTTCTTGGAGGCTTCAATCGCGTTATCGAGCATGTTACCCAGCACCACACACAGATCATAGCGATCGATCTGGATATGTTGCGAGTGGAGCTGGATTTTGGTGTCGATTTTGATTCCATTTGCCTGTCCCATAGCCAGGGTATTCGTAACAAGAGCATCAATGACCAGATTGCCGGAATTCACCCGCTGATACGCACCTTCAATGGTATTTAATGTAGACTTGATATGATCCCCTGCCGCCGTCAGTTCGTTACGTTGGATGCATTCATCAATATACAGAAATTGCTGATTGATATCATGGATGATGGATTTAATGTTTTTGAAACTGTGAACGGTCTTCTCATAGTTGGCATCCTGGTAGTCCATCTGACGCTGTAACTGGTTATTTTCATGCGTGAGCTGTACCTTTTCCACCATATTATCGAATACATAAACAATGAACACGTTGAGAAAAAGAGAGCCTAATACAGAAAAGACGTAAAATATGTTTTTTTCACTATAGATGGAGGCCACATTGATTTGATAGATCGTAATGATCGGCACGATGAGAAACAGCAAATAATAACGATAGTGCACGGCAAAACTTCTACGTTTGGCGACTAGACGGACAACTTGAATAACAATGAACATGATGCTACAACCCAGTAACATCACCTTGGAGAGAATCCAGTGGTTATCTCCGTTGAACTGTTCCCATGAAATGAAATCTGTCGATTCCACAACTCCGAGAATATATACCGCTATCGTATTCGCCATAGTAATCAAGACCCCATACAGGATGGTGAAAACAAGCTTGATTTTGAACTCCACTTCATAGGACTGTGCCAGACTGAAGATTAATAGCAGAGCAACTGCAGTGGAAACGAGATCGGAGAAGGAAGATGCCAAATAAAAATAACCCAGCATCAAAAATACGATGAAATAGAAAACTCTCTGTGGCTTCCGCTTGGACTTACCCAGCACAGAATCAAAATAAAAATTCGCCTGAAATGCCATAAGTAAGGTCACAAAGATGATGGAAAAGATCATATAGGCATCCATATCATTGAATCCTCATAATCATGTATTTGGTGTACGCATCCTTGACTTCTTTGACCTTGGATCTGCCTATGGGCAATTCCGTTCCATTCAACATAACAACTTGGGTACCGGAAAACTTCTGAACATGCATCAGGTTGATGATAATCGAGCGATGAATCTGCAAGAAACCATGGTCTTTCAAACCGGTAGCGTAGCTGGATAAAATGCCTTTGGTCTCATGTACATTTTCCTGTGTCACAAAATTCAACTTGTTCTTGATCGTTAAACTTTTGACGACCTCAATCCAGAGAATATCATCATATTTCAGCAGCAGTTCATCATAGTCTGATTTGATTAATACATACTTTTTGTCCAATGCCTGAAAATATTGACACAGCTTAATCATCTTTTCCTCGAAAACTTGCGGCTGAATTGGCTTGATCAGATATTGGAAGGTGATGACATCAAAGCTCTCCACCATGTATTCCGGGTAACTGGTCAAGAACATAATCTGTACATCCAGAAACTTCATGTCCCTGATCTCTTTAGCGGTCTGAATCCCGTTCATTCCGCCCATCTCCACATCCAAGATGAGAATATGAAATGTATCCCCAACCTCTCTGTAATGCGAGAGCAGCTGTTCACCAGATGTGAATAGGCTAATTTGAAAATCAAAATTGGTTTTTAGAGATAAGGAGACCAGCATCGTTTTCACATGTTCTCGTTGCTGCTCCTCATCATCACAGATTGCAATATTGAACATGGGGGAACATCCGCCTTTCATCGACATCGACTCTGAATTTCACTCTCGAATATACTATTTTAGCATAGGTTTCGGAGTCGAATTGGGATGAAATGCATTATTCCGACCCTAAAACGCAGATCAACAAAAAAAGTCGCCACATTGGCGACTCTTGAGCTTGAGACCTTCTCCAGTCATTTCTATGAAAAGTCCGGTCTGTTATTCTGTTTTTGTGGGGAAAGCATGGCGGTAATATCGTATTACCTTGCGATACATCGTCTTGTCCTTTAATTGATTGAATATAAATGGGTCAGGTTTGACATTTACCTCAATAATCCAGGGTTTCAGACTGTGGTCAAGGCCGATATCTACACCGATTTGCTTTAGATACGGGTACTTTTTTTTCATATGACGAGCTATGCGCAGGCTAAGCTCATTCATCTCCTGAACTAGTTCATTCCTGCGTTTTGTGGATGCATGCGATTGTAGCAGCTTGTGAATATCCATCGGTGTACCACCACTATGATAATTGGTTACGATTTTCTTAGGATGACCCAGTCGGCCAATGATTCCGGTAGCTTCCCAATGTTTGGTCGGGCTTAGCTGTATCATGACTCGGATGTCAAAACGTCTGTTATTGTGTTTAAGCAGATGGATTCCTCTCTGAATCAGATAACTTCTTTTATTCACCAAACGAGTCAGACTACTATAAAACGATTCAAAGCTGTCAAACGTCAGGCGTTTTTGCTCTATCTGATAGACAAAATGTTGATGACTTTCCATCTCGGCCTTAATAACACCCATCCCGAAAGTACCTCTCTCGGGTTTGACATAGACCATTCCATATTTGCTGATCATGGATTTCAGATTCGTTTTGTTATATTTCTGTGTGTCGGGGATAAACGGTTTAATTAATTCATTATTAATGATCAATTTTGTTTTTAACCACTTGCTTCTTAACGGCTGCAATTTATCAACTCCCATGTCGTAAACTCTCCCTTCAGCAACCGCATCATAGCCCGCTGTTTGATCAAGATCCTGCATGCATTATATGTAATACCGATAAAGGAGCCCTCAACAAAAGCCCCTATTCGTAAAAATGTATATTTGCACATGCCCTGACCAAAACACTTTTGCACACATACCATATAATGAGTCATCACGATTTGTGCAAGGAGATGAGTAAATGTCCGTCCTGCCTGAAATCCGGTTGAATAATGCGCCTAAGATTGATGTTCTGATACCAGCGATCGAGAAAGATTTGGCTACCCTTCCCCTCGTCATTGATAACATTCGCCGTTATGTAAACCATCCCATTGGAAGCATATATATTGTTTCTCCGGTAAGCACCAAAATCAGAAAACTTTGTACCCTCAAAAACTGCATTTTTGTTAATGAGCGATCCGTCCTGCCTATAACCAAAAACGACATACACTACCAGTCCTCCCGATGGAATCGGTCAGGCTGGTTATATCAACAGCTGCTCAAAATGAACGGAGATTCCATTGTGAAGGCAAAGTACTTTCTAGTCATGGATGCAGATACCGTACTGATTAAACCTCATTCATTTCTTGTAGAAGGCAAAACAGTATTTTACTGCCGTGACTGGAGCCAGCCGGAATATTTTAATACCTACCGCAAGTTGTTAGGCATGAAAGCCCCGCGTCCCCGCTCTTTTGTCACCCATTATATGCTGTTCGACAAATCGAAACTCGCTGCCTTAAAACAGAAAATTGAAGCGGTTCATAAGCTGCCATGGTACAAAGCGATCATCTCCAGTATCAATAAGAAAAAACAGTTTGGTTTCTCCGAGTATGAAACGTATGCCAATTTTATGTATACGAAGAACCCAGGCAGCATGGTCCTTAGAAGTTCCAAGAATAAAAGTCTGCATGTGAACGCTTCTTCGTTAAAAGAGCAACAAATCCGTAATCTGGCTCTTAAATATCGTTCTCTTTCCTTTCATAAACGGAAAATCTATAGTAAAGCTCCATGAGCTTAAGGAGGAAGCCCATGCATATCGTAATGCTGTGCGGCGGCTCTGGCAAAAGGCTCTGGCCGTTATCCAATGAGCTTCGCTCCAAGCTGTTCATAGATATACTTCCATCACCCGCTGGAGGTAGGGAATCCATGATCAGCAGAGTATGCCGCCAGCTTGACAGTTCATCCCTAACGGATTCAACGCTCATTATTTCACATCAGGATCAGGCTAATATTACGGCACGACATACTCAAGGCAAAATACCAGTCATTGGTGAACCTTATAAACGAGGCACTTTTACTGCGGCTGCCTTAGCGACGTTATATCTGCAATCCTTCCGAATGGCCAAAGATGACGATGTGATCTGTATCGCGCCAGCTGATGTGTTCGCAGGTGAAGATTTTTTCAGCAACTTCCAATTACTGCCGGACATATTGAAACATTCTCAAGCCGATATCGCTTTAATTGGGACAAGGCCTACACATGCTTCAGAACAGTATGGATACATCCTGCCGGGTGGGGAAGAACGTAATGCTTATGCGCCCATAACACAATTTATAGAAAAACCAGAAGCCACCATTGCTGAAACTCTGCTACAACGTGGGGCACTATGGAACTGTGGTGTGTACGCGTTCACCGTCGCGTTTATGATATCCCATATTAAAAAAATGGGGCTTCCGGTTCATTATGATCAATTGTTGTCCCTGTATGAAGCGTTGCCTGAACGAATTTTTGACAAGCATGTTGCAGAAAAGGCGCAGCGGGCCGTAGTCCTGCCTTATAAGGGAGTATGGCAGGATATCGGAAGCTGGGATACGCTGTGCGCACAGTTAGATACCCATGTAATCGGACACGGTGAAATCTCGGGTTCTTCCTCCGATTCCTATATTATTAACGAGCTTCCCTACCCCATCCAAGTCATTGGCGTGCCAGGTATTATCGCTGCCGCAAGTCCGGATGGCATTCTCATTGCCAACAAAAATAATTCAAATGAAATTAAAGCGCAATTGGGTAACTTGCCATTAAAACCGATGTATGGTGAAGCAACCTGGGGCAATTATCGTGTCATTGAAAGTACGTTAGAAGATGAGAATAGAACAGTAACCACATTAAACATAACGGTTCTACCGGGCAAACATATCGGGTTGAACTGGCATAGAACTGGGTGTAGAGCATGGACCATGCTTGCAGGCAGTGGGCAAGTGCTTGTTAACGGAAAGGTCATGCAAGTGAGTATGGGCAATCAGTTTGCGATTACCAAGGAGAGTCTCTTTTCTATTCTGGCTGAAACCAGGATGGTGATCCTTGAGGTCCGGATCGGAGTAACAGAGGATAAAGACAACATACTTTTTGAAGAAGAAGATTGGAATGTAATCCTAAAAAGTGCAGGTTCATTTAACGCTTAATGGGAAAATGAACCGATTCAATCTGCGTGTCTTATAGCCCCTTCCATTCGCGGAAGGGGCTCATTGGCATAATTAAGGGAAACCTGACACTTCTTCTCCCTATATCTTAGTTAAACAACTGGCGAAGTTCCTCTACTTCCAGACGTGCAACTGGCTGGTAAGCGGAACTCTGTACATAACGCTGGAAGCTGTATAACAACTGTTTGCCCTCCAATGTAGTCATTAGACTCTCCAGATTCAGCGCTCCCATCAGCACTCTGCCATTCCGCACCCGGCACTCCATCAACAGTCCGAGCTTATGGTTCCGTTCAAAATTATCAATGGTCTGCACGATCGGCGTAATTCCTGGGCCAAGTTCATCCAAAATCATCGAGGACGAGTTGGATACGATATTCCACCACGGATAGGTCGAGTAATCTTCCGTGACAAAATGTTCGAATGCTGGATGATCCCTCTGAATTAACAAGCCCATCGTGCCCACGGGAACCTCTCTTTTCATATTCTCTGATATGGAACGAAACATAGGATAAGACCAGAAATCGGTGCTATAGAAACCTTGAATCCCATGTTGAATCTGGTCGGGATTTGGGAAAAGCATGATATCCTCTCCCTGCTCTAGCAAGGCCAGCGCCTGGTCCGAGAGTTTGGTAAATAGATTTAATCCGGTCAATTCCACGTCCAGTTGGCTCGGGTAGGCCCAAAGGTCATAGGACTTGCGGATATCCGTACCTGGAATGGTAAGTAACAGTTCCATCTTGGTCATCTTGGAGACTATTGGGATATGAATACAGAGATTTGTGATACTCACATAGTGTTCTCCATGGAATGATGGAAGGTCTGTTTTTCCTTCTGCAAGGGTGGAATCCTCACCATGTAGCTCCCACTTCAGATGAAGTCCGTCCAATGCCTTTCTGCGGAAGTAACTTAGTTCAATGCGTGCTTCGAACAATTCACCCGCTTGATAATTATATTTGGGGAATCTCGCCAACAACACAGCGTCGGAACAAAACGTTCTCCACTCCTCAGGCGTAATCATGCCTTTGGAATCCATGAATGCGTCCAGTACGCCCACCAGCGCTGTTCCCTGACCACTGAAATCCTGAAGATCCAGCAGCTGGAACCCGGCTAGTTGCTGCGAACGAAAAGCAGCTTCCAGTTCTTCCTTGTAACATGCGACCGCGAGTTTACCAGAGGCTCTGAAGTATGCTTCCGTCAGATGTCCCAGTCCTTTGGCATTCAGACGCTCTCGAAACACTTCGAAATTCTTGGCTTTGAGAGAACCCGTATACTTGTTGATCTCCTCGAAATTAGGAAACGTGGCGTACTGTCCAATTTCATGCGAAATGATTGGTACGTGTGAGACAAGTTGGTCACTTCCAGCTTCGGCCTGCACTGTTTTGGAACCTGTCCCATACTGAATCTGAATCTCTTTGTCCCCAGTCTGACCAGAAGGGTCAGCATCGCTGCCTTGCTCAGGTACAATGTTTGAATCGTAATCTTTCAATGTATTTGGCAGGTCGGTCTGCACGTGACCGAGCGGAGCATCACACATTGCATATGAACCTCTGAACAGGCGCTCTTTGGAGAAACGAACCCCGCAGAAGAATTCACTTTCCTCCAGAATGTCCGGCACAAACTGAAAGTTATTGGAACCTTCGGTGTATAGATGACGAGGATCATATGCTTTGTATGCCTTCAGGATCGAATTCAGTCTATCCTTGCTTCCCCATAGTTCATTCCCCATGGACATCATGACAAACGAAGGATGATTACCAAAAGCTCGCAACATTGCAAATCCCTCGCTGATCAAGTAATCTTGCTCGGCTTGATTATGCCCATCCGAAGATTCATCCGTAATGGTTCCCCAGAACGGAAGCTCAGGCTCCATGTAGATGCCTAACAGATCCGCTGCTATAAAAGCAGCCTCTGGAGGACAGCAGGTATGGAAACGGTAGTGATTGATGCCGTAGGACTTGGAGATAGCGAGAATACGAACCCATTCGTTCACATCTGTTGGCGCGTATCCCGTGAGCGGAAAGATTAACCCGTCATGTTTGCCTCGAAGAAACGTTTTGCGACCATTAATCGTGAATTTGTCCCCAGCCGCCCGGAAATCCCGTAATCCCGCCCATACTTCGGTTGAATCCAGCACTTCCCCGTTCTGGTCTTGCAGATGAATGTGAAGTTGGTACAGATTAGGCTCATCATCACTCCATAACATGGCATCTTCGCCAATCTTATACGTCAACTGAATTTCCTGCGAATCCGGGGTGAAAATCTGTTCCTCCGTCGTAAACACCGGATCTGCACTGACAGCAACAGCCGATACGACGATTTGCACGCCTTGCTGATCACCCACAAGCGCTGCCTTAATATCGAAAGATCGAGTCGCCAGAACCGGATAAACTTGAACATTATCCAGATAAACACACTCAAAAAACTGAAGTTCCATCTTCCCGGTGATGCCGTTCCAATTCGTCTGCGTGTCTTCGGATGTAAGGTGCCCACCTTTGGTTGGATAATCGGTATTATCTACTCGAATGGTAATTGTATGAGTCCCGGCGGTTAACCCTGCCTCTATCTCGTAACGGTGAGGTGTGTTCAGACTGTTTTGCGTTCCCCATTCCACCCCATCGATCCAGATTGTAGTTACTCGAGTTCTTTCCAGATGTAAAAAGCAACGTTTGTCAGCCAAGTGTTCGGGAATTTCAATTTCTCGTGAAAACCAGGCATAACCCTCAAATAAATACTCATCCGTCAGTGCACCGATTAACACATGTTCGTTTTTCTTTCCCTTTGCCGCATGAGATGTGGTATTGGGCAATGTAATGACATCTGAAAAATTCAGACCACGTTCCACCTTATGTTCATCAAGTTGAAGTTTCCAGACACCTTCCAGAGTCAGTGCAGCTATCATCATATAATCCCCTTTTAAGTTCATCTAATGGATACAAGTAATCGCTTCCAAATAACAGAAACCGTTTTCGATAAATCATACCTGTATTATAAACTCGATTTACGCTCCTCGCATAGATCTTATACATAAAAAAAGTCGCCAATACTGGCGACTTCTTGAGGATACATATGCTGTATCCTCAACAATTTTAAAATATGGTGGGAACCATGCCACCGTCCATTCGGATGGGAGATCCTCTAAAGGCTGATGCATACGGACTGCATACAAAAGCTGCGAGTCTGCCTATTTCACTTGGTTTGATGAATCGCTGTAATTCAGACTGAGGCAGATTGCTTTTCATAAAGTCCTTCTCTTTTTCCTCAAAAGTCAACGTCTCATCAGGGTATATGCCCTCAATGATTTCTTGTACGTTTTCGGACAGTGTTGGACCTGGCAGGATCGTATTGATCGTAACCTCGGTTCCTGCTGTCAGTTTGGACAAACTTTTGGATAATGACAGCAACATTGACTTGGTCATGCAATATTGGGGCATCTGGCCTGAGGGCATAATAGCTTCTTCACTCGCGATAAATATAATACGTCCGTCATTGTTCTTCACCATTTTAGGTAAATAAAATTGAGACAAGCCATTGGCAGCCAATACATTGGTACGGAAATATTTCTCCCACACTTCATCGTTCACGTCTTCATAACTCATGATCTCATATATGCCCATGCTATTCACTAAAATATCAACCTCAGGGAACTTCTCAAATAAAGCTTGTCTTTGCTCCAGATCCACAAGATCAGCCGTGGCCTTTTGCGGAGAGGTCTCCGGAAAAGTGGACTTGATTTCACGAACGGTTTGTTCCACATCTTCATCATTGCGTCCATTAATAAGAACATGAACACCTTCTCGGGCGAGCTCTAAAGCAATTGCTTTACCGATTCCTTTTGTTGATCCTG
Organism: Paenibacillus sp. FSL R7-0198; assembly: GCF_038000415.1. Classification (NCBI taxonomy): domain Bacteria; kingdom Bacillati; phylum Bacillota; class Bacilli; order Caryophanales; family Paenibacillaceae; genus Paenibacillus; species Paenibacillus sp. FSL R7-0198. The sequence goes on from NZ_JBBOCB010000002.1 coordinate 109,124, forward strand.
TAACTAGTGCTGTTTTCTCTTTTAGTCCCATATCCATCCTGCATTTCTCCTTCTTGATTACAACTATCCGGCAGGTGCTTCTTGAACATTGCCAACACCTTCATGCACCGGATAGATATAATATTACGCAGTCTAAAGGGCCTAGTAACTAGCACTTTGCGCCAGAATTATTGCCTCACACGCCAATTTGAAGGTGTATCCCCTTCCCAGGTCTTGAAAGCACGATAGAATGAATTCTGATCTTCATATCCAACCAGAAATGCCACTTCTTTGATATCGAGCGAAGGATCTGCAAGGTACGCTCGGGCCTGCTCACGTCTAGCCTCTGTTAATAATTGCTTGAAGTTTGTGTTCTCCTCCGTCAGTCGCCGCTGCAAAGTACGATCACTCATGCGAAGCTCTTTGGCGACCGTCTGGATGTCAGGGCGCTTTCCTGTGAGGCTGCGTTTCATAATCCATTTGACCACTTCAGTAACGGAACGATTGCTCTCTTGTTCGTCCAGCGACCGATCCAGAGCCGGGGTCAGAATCTCCAGTAACTCCTCGTTATACGATAGAAATGGAAGTCTCAGATCTTTCCGTTCTAGCGTCAGCCGATTATAGTTGGAATTCGTATCGACTCGGCAGCCGAAGTAGGCCTCAAGGGTGGCTACGTCACCCATCGGTTGGGAGAACTCAACCCGTTTGGCAATCAAAGGCTGTCCTGTGCCCCTCCGTCCAAGTTCGATCAGAAATGCCAGCGTAATACCGACCAGTAATGGCGGACCTGGTTGCCCCTTATATAACCATTCGAGTTCAATGATACATTCCTCCCTTGCTTCGGTAATCTGCAAACTCTCGGGAGGACACATTTGCTTGTAACGCACCATGCGATTCAACGCATCACGATAATCACGAGCATGATACATTGCCAGTACAGGCGGAGGATACTTCGATATCTCATATCCGATTGCAAGTTTGATGATGCCCTCGGCGGTGTCCCCAATCAGATCAGAGTACGCCTGCCAGATTGCAAAGTATTGAGATTGGGTCACTACTGATTTATTTATTGTCTCAATAGATAGTTGTGCTGTGCGAGCGATGTCATCAACACCAATCCCTAATTGATGTAATCCAGCCCAAAATCCTGGGTGAACCTTAATTCGATCATTCGGTTGAGGTTGCATGTATACAGACTCCTTTAACTTGTTCCATTTTTATTCTGATTTCTAATTATAGAATGGATGCACCTATTTTTGAATCCTACCTCGGCAAGCCATTTCCAGGTAATACGAAAACACGACTAACCATGAATGGTCAGTCGTGTTCAAGTCAATCATTCAGTATATTATGAAAAAATGTACATTTTTTTGCCATTTTATAATGTCAGCTACTCGTTCAACGCAGTTTTGATCAGTGCATTCACCCGTGAGTTAAACAGCAGACCGATATGGGATACGAGGGAAACCGAAACGTTGTTCGCCCCATTCAACCGGGAAAGTACCGGGGACACAATCGTGTCACTGGTGGAATAGATCGAAGTCACCTTTATTCCACTCGGAGCTGTCGTTGTGGTCAATCGATTAGCCCCGCCAAGGGTAATCAACTTATCCACTTTGGAAGCGCCTCCACGGTTAAGTATGTAATAGAGACTATTAGCTCCACCCATACTATGAGCTATAATATTCACTTTCGTGTGACCCGTTTGGTTTAGAACATCATCTACGAATCGACTAATTGCTGCGGAGTTCAACAGCTGATTTCCTTGTTTGCTAGGAAGGTCAATTGCAAATAATTCGTCTCTTGTCCACCCTTGGCTACGCAAATAACTCTCAATTGCTGTAAAATTGCTATCTGAACCGGTCAATCCATGTACCAATACAATAGGTGTACGCGCCGTAGCTGCAGAAGCCTTTGTACTCGATCCTATTCCAGGTACCGATAAGGCAAGGATCATACTCATGATTACAGCAAGTATTAATTTGGTCTTTTTCACTTCATTCACTCTCCTGTAAAATGTTTTATATTCCATATATTACAATCTAACATATGGAATATAAATGAATCTTTAGTCTCATTTTTACAAGAATGTCTAAAGCATACTACAACTAACATGATTACAACTTTATCAAACTCTAGTTCTCTACTTCTTATCCTTCAACGATATCCGCACGTAGTTCCGTTGCAATCTCAATCATTTTGGGTACAATAGCTTCGTTAGAAATAGCTACATACAGATCCCCCATGTACAAACGAAAAGCAATCTGTGCACCCTCAAGGTCCCACATAAAAAAGTCCCCCTCGATGGTCATGGTGCTTTCAGCTCCTACAATGTTAAGAACCGGTGAATAGGTAAAATCGGGTTGGGATTCAAAGTAAAGTTTGCACTCTTCCAGCGAGATGGATTGTTCGGCATTACTATCTTGCATGGATCGGGTAATTCGAAAACGTTGATTCATTGATTTGCCTCCAAAACTTTATTAATATATACATGTTGCACAGCATTATATTTTCTCATTTCCGTCTTCCACTGTCAAAACCATACATGATCGATTCTTCGAATTCATATATACTGAATACAGTGCACAACGAATTTCTACAATCAGGAGGAGTCAAATCAATATGTTGAAAACAGAATTCATTGATGTACTATCCATTGTCTCACATAAATTATATGATTCGGCTGCTAACGTTATGGACACGGCAAGCAGATTAATTCCTGCAAATACGTTTTGTATTGCCCAGTTGGATCATCTATCCACCAAAGTTCTAAACGTATATAATCGCGACAAACTAATCCTGGGTGAAGGGCTGGTCGTTGATAACGCCGAGTCATACTGTGCACTTGTGACTGAACATTCCCAAGGTCCGTTGGTGATCAATAATAATCTGACTCATCCATTAACCAGACATATGGACGCAACCGAATTCGTAGGTGGCTGCTCATTTGTCGGTGTGCCCATACATAATGAGAACGGAGAAATTTACGGCTCCCTTTGCTCATTTGATCAGGATTTCTATTCCTATCAACAAAAGGACGTGGATTTATTACTCTCCTTATCTTCATTTTTCACGAGTCTTCTTGAGATGGAAACAACTCTGCAACAGTTAAAACAGGCGGAAGAGACCGCTGCAAAAGTGCTTGAAGAAAAGAAAAATTTGCTGGCCGTTCTCAGCCACGAAATCCGAACGCCAATGAATGGTGTTCTTGCAATGGCCAATCTGTTGCAATCGACCAGGCTGAGTGAGGATCAATCGTTATATGTTAATGTCATTGAGTCAAGTGGCGCCAGCCTTCTGTCGATGATGGATCAGATTCTGGACTACTCCAAAGCAGAAGCTGGTGCGATCTCTCTGGAGATCAAGCCCTATAGTGTCACTGAAACAGTTGAACATGTATTACAATTATTCTCTTCTGAAGCACAGAAAAAAGGAATTAGGTTGTACGCAGAATATAATATTAATGATCATCTGATGCTTATGGGCGATCAGCACAAAGTTCGTCAGATTCTAATCAATCTTGTTGGGAATGCACTTAAATTTACGGAGAAAGGTGAAGTATGTATCTCTACTCAGGTAACTGCTGATACCGAAGGTACCCTCCATGCGTCCTACGAAATAAAGGATACGGGCATCGGCATCCCGCAGGATCGCCAGGATCTGTTATTTAAATCCTACTCCCAGATTCATGGTAATTCAGGAAAGTATGGCGGAGCGGGGCTGGGCCTGTCCATCTGTAAACAACTCGCTGAATTAATGGGTGGCGTTGTATGGCTTAAAGATTCCAGTGATTTGGGCAGTCAGTTTGTCTTTAATATTTCTAGCACTGCACCCACAGTCCATGCGAATATCTGAATGATGAATATATTATTCTATCTGGAACAGATAGGAGGTATATTCGATGACGAAATTTCTGGATGCAAGATCATCACAAAATGCTGCGTTGTTTAATTCCATTTCCATACCGATTCCAGTGATTAACACGCCTCAATTATTCGCCCAGATTGGTCTGCTAACGGCTGGAGCTGGATCCAATCCAAGGGTTTCGTTAAAAGGAACCATTACTGTGCAATTACCGCTCGCCCTTTTTCAAGTAAGAATTACTATTGTTAGAGGGACAGTGGCTACCGATCCGATTGTATACTCTGCAAACTTCACATACGGTCTGAGCGGTCTCCTCGTCCCCGAAGTTATCGTTTTTTCTGCCAACGACTATAATCCCCCGATAACTCCACAGATCACGTACACTGCATTTATCAGTACTAACTTGTTAGGAACAGTTCGTGTCGGCCCTGAGAGTTTCGACGGATTTATCGTTTCGGATTAAGTATATTGCCTTCACCCCCATACCATTTATCCTGTTGTTTGTTCATAGGATTAAAGTATGGGGGTGTTTTATTTAAGTCGAATTAGTTCCCAAAATAAACATCCAGTTTACCTGTAGGCGGCGTTGTCGCCATCCAGACAGCTGCCAAATTATCTGGACTAACTGTAGCCGCAGTAATATAGTCTCCAATGAGTACTGTGGGCATCGGAGAGTTGCCATTCGGATTAAAAGATGTAGTTGTGATGCGACGATTAGTGAAGCTCGCACCTCCATTAAACGATTCTGCAACAAAAACGTCCAGCAGGAATCCGTCAATTCGATTGGAGTAATAAATAACTCTGATCGTCCCTGCAAAAGGTGATACGGTTATCGACGGGAAAAAATTCTGTGTACCCGGTGGCGCGCCTGTGATACTGATGGGGTCTGACCATAAAAGGCCATCCGGAGATTCGCAGAGTAAAACATCGGTATATCCGGCACGTGCATCATTCCAAACCCCGTATAACGTCCCACTGTTAGGTCCATTTGATATATCCGCTCCCAAACTTAAGTTGGTCTGTACTCGAAAAGCATAATTAGGTACGGGTAAAGGCGAAGGTGCAGGTACAACGGATGAAATAAACGTTGCCTGTCTTTCCAGAGGAGGTTGATAGGTAATGCCCCCATCGTACGAAATACGCAATAAAGCGGACGGACTGGCAGGACCCGTAATGATATATCCTGCATAGACTTGACCCGAGAATCCAACAGCCAACGCAGCCCGGTCATGAATTCCTCGCGGATTCGACTGTCGGTCAGGTGGCTCCCAGGTTATCCCCTGAGTGAGCGATCTTTGCGTAAATATAGCGGAAGATGCGGTAGCAAGCGGAGTATATCCGACATATGCATGGCCTCGATAAGGGCTACCTGGAGAACGATCAACAGCTATGAAAGGCTCATCGTTATGAACAATAGTACCGAACCCCGCTTGGACGATAACCGGTGGCTGCCACGTGAGTCCATCATCAAAAGAAGTATAACTCGCAATCGTCCCATCATTGATCCCGTTAAACAAATGTACGGTAACGATAAAGGTATTCGGAAACGTATAGTCTATCGTAGGCGCCTCTGCTCCTGCATACCCTGCCGGTTGAGGAAGCACAGTGGTGGTCCAGGTACTGCCTCCATTAATGGAACGATAGAACCCAGTCAATGTTGGCCCAGTACTGGTATCCACAGCTACCACGCACATGATATTCGGGTTCAGCGTATTAACTGCAATTGAGGGTTCAAATTGACTGCCTGCCAAAGCCCCGGTAATATTCACAACTACCATCTGCTCACCTCGATTCCTTTAAGGGATATTTGTGAATCGGTCAATTAATGTCATCTCCGATTGAAGCACACGCTGGATGATCTGACCTGTAGAATTAACACCGTATACATGGATGACCGTACTTGTAGCACTAAAATAATCACTTTGCACCTCGTAAAACGCCGCATTGATCAGTGGATAGATTAAACTTCTCGTCGCTTGGGGAAGTAATTCAAAAAGATCATGACCAATTGGTATGCGTGCTGCTTGGGTGGTGTCCCATCTGAAAATTTCCAGCTCAATACTGACAGGCACATTAAGGGAATCATTAATGCAAGTCACGATGAGCTGAGTGGATTGGGTCTCACCCGAAGTTGGATTGTAAATAAAGCCTGTAGAGTTTGGCAAAAAGCACACTCCTTCCGCAATATATAGTAAAGTATATTACGATTCCTGCAACCAGTATGACTATATCCCAGACTCTTATATTGGAACGATATGAAAATTTTGTTATGCTACATATGTTAGATTACTAGATTCTGATCAAAATATAATTCTACTATTATGTACGGAGTTGGAGGACACAAACGATGCTTATTAAAAGAGCAGGAAAAATCGCTGCGGTTACTGTAATTGCTCTCTCTATCCTTGGAAGTACCCCCAATATCGGTGGAGCCTATGCTGCGCCGGCCATCTCAGTTCAATTGGATGATGTGCCCCTGAAATTTGATGCAGCTCCACGTATTGATAAAGGTGTTACTTACGTTCCGTTTCGGACGGTCGGGGAAGCCCTAGGTATCGATATTACCTGGAACAGCAAATCACAGACTGTAAAAGCAACGAACACTGTGAAAGGACAAACTACCGAGGTACTATTACAAGTTGGCAGCACCACAGCGACCGTAAATGGAAAAAAAGTTACGCTCGCAGCAGCACCTGTCCAGCGGGAGGGACGCGTACTTATTCCACTAAGTTCATTCAGTAACCAATTCGGTGTACAAGTAAGCTGGAATCAGGCAACGAAGATGGTCTCCCTTGTCTCCCCACAACGCGAGATGCACTTGAGAGCCTTCTATGCGTTGCAGTCCTTTCAAGAAAAGGACCTTATTACTTCCATGAATTCCGTAACCTTTGGCTGGAGCCGCATTGATCGTGAAGGTCAGTTTACGCTCCAAGGGGATGAATACCGTCTCCCTGCTGCTGCGGGTGATATTACACCTCAGTCCATTGTTGCTGACGCAGCAGATCAAAATATCCAACCACAGCTCATGGTATATGCCTTGGATGGAAACGGCGAACTGACCAAAGTTCTGAGCGACAGCAGTCTGCGGCTTAAATCGATTGAAGGCATAACTGCTGCTGTCGCAGAGCATGGTTTTGGCGGAGTTGTTCTTGACTTTGAAGGACTGGGCTTTAAGCTGGATGCGGTAGAACAACAGAAGCTGCTCAATGTTTACGTGAAGCAACTAAAGAGTTCCTTGCCCCAGGACACAGCTTTATCTCTGGCAGTACCGCCGCTAAATAGTGCTTATAAAGGTTATGATTACAAGACACTTGCCTCTATTGCAGATGATCTTATTATTATGGCCTATCAGTATAATCCGGTTGGCACCAAATCTCAGGTACCTGAGCCAAATAGTCTTGTAGATCAGGCGATTCAATTAGCCATACAGGCCGGTGTCCCAAAGAGCAAGCTTCTGCTCGGTATCAGTCTAAGCAGTGAAACGCCCTCCTCTGTAGATGACAAGCTCGGTCTTGCCAAACGTTATGACCTCAAAGGAGCCGCATTCTGGCGTCTGGGTCTGTTCCGTTCCTACAATACCAAGATGGAAGATGCCGTGAATGCTTCTGTAATCAAAGAGTAAAATTCTGACTGGATACAGTTCACTTAATAAAAGAAGGACCACGCGTCTGGTACTCAGAGCTTGGCCCTTCTTTTTCCCATCATCTCACTTCATAAATTTATCCACACTTCCAAATACAAGCTTCACAAACTGGGTAGGACCAGGCAAACGGGGCTGAAAGAGAAGAATAATCCCAATTACTGCCGCCACAGCAGTAATTCCCGCGATCAATATTCTGGCTCGCTTCTCTTTGCTACTCTTCCACTCTCCATACACTATCGCAGTCGCCAGCATCAAAATACCAAGGATTGAGCCTAGTTTCATGCAATCACCTCTCTTCTCAGGCTTGTACAGGAGCCGATTCTGTTCAACTTTCGTCCTCATTAGGTATCCCCTGTGGTCCTGTTGATTTTCCGGTACGTACTACATGCGCATCTACTTTGACTTCCACGTCCAAATCAGGATAGATGGCTTCCCAGTTCTTCTCCTGCGCTTTCCATTGATTCGGATAATATCTGCGGAATTCAACTGCGAATTTGAAGAAATCGGAGCGTAGCTCTTTCTGCGACATGTCTAAAGCATCATGAGCCAAAGATGTGAGCTTAGCCGACCATTCCTTTTCCAGTTTAGTTACTACAGCAGGATCAGTCAGATTGGCATCTGTCGTATTTAATACCACTTCTCCCCTGGTCTGGATATCAACCTTCATACTCCACTGTTGGTTTACGATTCGCGGCTTCAAGGAGGTTTTATTTTCAATGAGTCTTATCGAGAAAGAACCCTTTAACGGCTCAAACTCAACAGGCATGATAATGTTGTTCAGTTCTTTTGCAAGTAGTAATACACCTACGCTTAGTGGTTCTTTGACCGTCTTGACATAACGATCCTTCTTATACATACTCAGACCTTTCACATATGGCGTAGTTGTCAGTTTATCCTGATCGGGCTCCGGGGGTAAGATTAACATGCGAGACAAAATGGCGGAACTGCTCGGACCTTCAATAGATTTAGCCAGTTCAAGGGCAGTAACACGTGTACCTAACTTCAAATTGGCCATCTCACGCAACGATTCAGCAGAACTTCGCTCCAGTGGATCAAGTAATGCAAGGATATCTTTCGCAGCCTTTTCGCTGGAAAAGACATATGCATGCTCCCTGAACTGAGGGTAACGCAGGAAGAAATCGATGTACTCGCGAATACCACGTTTGCCGGCTTGCTCACTAATAATTATGACTTCGCAGTGGCCCCAGAACATATTCCGGGGAACTTTACGTTGTAACCGATTCAATGCCTCGGCAATTGTACGTCCTTCCGCTGTTCGAATCATTGTTACCCCACTTGGACTGCCTCCACTCCCACTGCTATCTCCTGCACTCGCCTTTCGCGGAATGAAAATCTGTGAAGTCAATTGTACTTTGCCATCTTCATAATCTATCCCTGTAGCCAGCACGATAGCCAAATCGTTAATCTCGATACGATCCCAGCATCCACTTAAAAGCACACAACACAATATTGGCATTAGTAGTACTCTATATATTCGCAAGTGCTCCTCCCCCATCAATCAGGTGTTCGCTCGATTCTTCCGAAAATGTGCCCACCCTTTTTTCAGCCATGCGACACCGTAGATCATAGCCGGAAGGATTAATAAAATGCTGATCGTATACAAGTTGGCTGAAGCGCTAACCAAACTAGAAATACCGGATCCACCCGACACAACCCAGTAAGCAAATACCATGCACAGGAACGAAAGTGGACCAACCACAGGTTTGTAGTCCCGCAAACCAAACCATTCCGCGGTTGATGTAGCAAAGATATATAGAAAAACGGAGATTTTAACGAAAATACCGAAAATCCAGATGGCAATAATAAGGGATTCGATATGTTGCAAAAAGTCCGCAATGGTTATGTATCTTGCTGCGATCATGACCGGAAATACAAATGTATCCGTCAAATCACCAATTAAAAACAGGCAAAACAGATTGGTAACTGTCATTGCAGTTGTTGTAAACACAAGGGAACCCAGCATGACCCGGGTTATTCGTTTTTTTTCATTCACATAAGGTAGCAGAAAAGCCAGCACGATATATTCACTAAACCATGCAGCAGGTGCAGCCGCCCCCGTTATAATGGGAATTGGACCCTTCTCCATAAAAGGAAACAGCTCGGCAGGATTCAGTTCACCAATCAACAATATAAAGATCAAAGCCAGCAGAACGATCAGCAGGGTAACAAACACCTGAGCGGTTCGTCCGACAACTTCAATCCCGAGTCTGACATTAATCGCACATACAACAACCATCGTACCCATCACAACAAACAAAGGTGTACGCGGAAGTGCATTATTGACAATGAATTCACCGTATTCCCGAATAATCAAGCCCGTCAGGTGGGGCAAGAAAGCGATATATATCAGACCGAATAACTTGCCCGGAATCCGACCAATAATCAATACACTGGATTGAATGAGCGTTTTTCCAGGGTACAGACGATCAAGTCCAACGGAAATACCAATGGCAGCCAATCCAACAATAGAACCTATAATTGGAGTCATCCACATGTCATGTCCTGCATAGTGCATTGTAATTCCAGGCACAGACAGGATAGCCGTCGCGAGAATGGCGGGAAAAACCATAAATGCCAATTGAGTCACCGATATTTTCCCTTTGTCAGTCAACATATGTAATCCCGCTCCCTTGTTTGCTTGAATGTAGATTGTTCTAGTGTGGTTTGTTCCTTGGGGATGGACGCCACCATACATCCTTAAGTTCCTTAGCCATCGTAGGTGCTACCGGTGAGAGATAAGGTGTTCCAAATGAACGAAGACTGCTTAGATGAATGACAACCAAGATGACTCCCAGCATGACACCCGTGAGTCCCAGCGTTCCCGCAAGAAACATCATGGGAAAACGTAGTAGACGGGTCGCGATGCTGGCAGCATAGCGAGGGATCATGAAAGAAGCGATACCGGTAATCGCGACAATGATAATCATGGGGGCTGAGACAATTCCGGCACTCGTCGCCGCTTGCCCAATAATTAAGGCGCCCACGATACTGACCGCTGATCCGACCTGCTTGGGCAAGCGGACGCCAGCCTCACGCAATGCTTCAAAGGCAATTTCCATAATGAGCGCTTCCACCAGTGCTGGAAAAGGGATCTCTTCTCTCGCCCGAGCAATACTGAGAAGTAATACGGTAGGTATCATCTCCTGATGAAACGTAGTAATCGCTACATAAGCCGATGGAAGCAGCATGGATAAAACAAAAAAGATGTATCGCAGCCAGCGTACAAAAACACTCATGAACACATTTTGATAATAATCTTCGGAGGATTGTAACATGGAAAAAATGGTCACTGGCGCGATAAGGGTAAATGGCGTTCCGTCAACGAGAATAGCAAAACGACCTTCCAGCAAGTTGGATACGACGACATCCGGGCGCTCTGTCGCAATCATCTGTGGAAATGGTGAATATCGCTGATCAACAATGCCTTCTTCAATGTACTGACTCTCCAGTACGTCTCGGAGCTTTAAATCGCCAAGTCGTGTCTCCACTTCCTTAACAAGTTTGGGGTCAATAATCCCCTCCATGTATACAAGTGAAATACTGGTGTTTGTACGATCTCCCATGTTACGTGTATGAATCTTCAATGCAGGTGTCTTGAGACGTTTGCGCAGTAAAGACATATTCATGGTCAACGACTCTGTGAACCCATCCCGTGCACCACGCACGGTCGATTCAGCTAACGGTTCTTCTGTTGAACGATTTGCAGCTTGGTATAAAGGGTATGTTGTTCCGCCTATTGAACCGTCCAGCAGTAACAGAGCCTCCCCCTCAAATATGGCCTGTACTGCCTGAGTAGTCGTTTCAACTTGCTTAACAGAAGCTAGGGGAACTTGCGCAGCTTCGATCCCCGTTTCCTGAAGGGGCGTTAGTACCTGTCGTTCCAGCCGCTCCGTATCGCATACACCAACACAATATACGCATAACGCTGATGTAAGACACGCGGTTTGGAATGTATGAAATACAACGTCCGAGCAACCCGCAAAAACGGAGCGTAACATTTCTTGATCAATAACAAGTTGTCCGGTTAATGGCAGGTCCTGTTGTGTTATCACTGATGTGTCCATGACGCCTCCCCTTTCCGTGAACGCTCCGTCCAGATATTCTCAGTTAAAGGTATCCTTTACTTATCAGATGGGATATATACGCAAAATATAGAATGCCAAAAAAGCCGCCCTCATGAGCGACTCTGATGATATAGAACGCTATTCATTCCTATGAATCCGTTGATCTTGCTCCTTAAAATTCCCTATTTTCTATTGATCACTATCCTTTCACAGCACCCAAAGCAACACTCCCAATAATCTGTTTGGAAAATACAGAGAATACAATAATAATAGGCAGGATTGAGATCGCTACACCCAAATACAAGAGCCCATAATCCATCCCATAGTACCCCTGCACTAGCGCAACCAATACTGGAAGCGGATATTTATCCAGGGAGAAAAATAACACCAGCGGTGTCAGGAAATTATTCCAAGATCCGATAAACGTGAATATGCCAAGGGCGGCGATCGCCGGTCCCAGAATAGGCAGTACAATCTGATTAAACGTCCGGAACTCACCGGCACTGTCCACCCGCGCAGATTCAATAATCTCATCCGGGATGCTGCTCTCCATGAACTGTTTGATAAAAAATACATTAAATGCGTTAGCCGCAGCAGGCAAAATAATGGCGGCATAACTGTCCAGGAGTCCCATCATGCTGAATAGTCGATATACGCCAATCAAAGCCAGTTGACCCGGTACCATCATGGTTGCCAACAGAAACAGGAACAATCCGTTTCGTCCTTTGAATTTAAATTTGGCAAATCCATACGCAGTTAAGGCCCCAATATACAGAGATAATACGGTCGATGTTCCTGCGATAAATATGCTGTTGGCAAACCCACGCCATATGTTGATTTTGGATACCATGTTCATATAGTTATCAACCAAGAATGAGCCCGGGAGAAATGTAAACGTCGAAGCAATCGTTGCATTATTATGTGTTGAATAGATGAGCATCAGATAGAATGGAATAATACAAAGCACGGCTAGACCGACCAGTAACAAATAGATGATGATCTTGCCAACCGTCAGTCGCCTTGTGCTGGCATAATGCTGAATCGCTGCATTTGGTTGTTCCATTGATTTCGCAGTTTGCATGAAGAACTCCCCTCCCTATGAACGGCTCTTGCGCTTGGTCATGATGAAGGATGCAACAGACAACAATATGATAATGATGAACAGGCAAAATGCTATGGCAGCGCCGTAACCAAAACGCGTGCTCTGGAATGCTACATTATAGAGATACATAATACTAGTCATGGCTGCCCGGTCAGGACCGCCAGTTCCATTGGTCAGTGTAAATGGCTGATCGAAAATCTGAATGCCCCCAATAATGGATGTAATCATCTGAAAAAGAATAATTGGACGGAGCATCGGCACGATAATATGAATGAAAATATGTTTCTTTTTCGCGCCATCCATCTGGGCAGCCTCCAGCAGAGAAGGGTCAATGCCCTGAAGACCGGCTAAGTAGATGACCATGGAATAGCCAAAGTATTGAAAAAACAAAATGGATGATACAATCAGACGCATAAACCAGGGATCGTTTTTCCAGTTAATTGGATCTTGTATTATGCCGGTCTGCACCAAAAAATGATTCAGTCCGCCAGACTGCCAGTCAAAAATCAAACTGACAAGCAATCCAAGTGATGCCGCCGTCACGATGTTGGGAAAAAAGTATACGGCTCTGAAAAAGTCCCGTCCTTTGAGCAGCTTATCGTTCAGGATAAAAGCCAACACAAGTGAGATTGTGAGCTGTGGAACTACAGATACGCCCCAGATGAATAACGTATTAAACAAGGTTTTGTAGAACAACGGATCTTGTAATACGGCAACGTAGTTACCGATCCCTACAAAATCAGGTGTCGTGATCCCATCAAAGTTGGTGAAACTGATGTAGAGGGAATATAAAATGGGATACAGCCCAAAAGTGGTGAAAATAATAAAAAACGGAGCAATGAAGTAGTAGCCGTAATGGTCCTTGCGAATCGTTTTGGCAAACATGTTCTATCCCCCCAGTTATCATCGGATGTGTATATTCAATCGCTAGCTTATAAGCTAATCCACTTCCAGCTCCGGAAATCTCAAGGTGACATCACGTTTGATTCGCTTTACGACTTCTTCTTTGGTCTGAATGTCCTTATTGAGATATAACTGGAGTACAATCTTGTAGATATCATTGTTAATCGTGGCATCATATTTGGTGCGTTCATATACAGGTACCCGTTTTGCAGCCTCCGAGAAAAACTCGAAATGCTTCTGTCCTCCCAAGTAGGACGATGAGAGAGACGAGGCAAGTTCATCATTCACAACCATGTTGCTGGTGAAATAATCCTGCTCTTTTGCTAACTCCGACAGAAAGTCGTGGTTAAAGTTATAGAACTCGATAAACTTCCAGGCGAGATCTTTTTTGTCACTTTTACTATACATCGCTATATACGTTCCGCCTGCACTAAACGCTGACGGTCCCTGAGCCAAGCCCCACATGCCTTCGGTATCCGGGGCGTTTGCCTTGAACGTATATTGCAGGGCCCAAGTTGCCCCGGGATAAAACATGACCTCTCCTTTTTGCATGGATGCAGCGTAACCGGCACTTCCATCTTCATACTCGGCAAGTACATTTCGCTCACGTGCTTCACGTACAAGATCGAGCACTTCCAAATAGGTTGGATCGATGACGAGCTTGCCGTCCTTCACCCAAGGAATCCCATCATATGAATTCGATATAGCATTCCAATTCGCCAATGCATGTACTTTATTCCCGCTTAGTTGCTGCACCTTCTCTCCAATCTCGAAGATTTTCTCCCATGTATCGATCTGTGAACCCACCTTCTCAGGATCATCGGTGCCAAGATATTTCTTCGCCAGATCCCGACGATAGTAGATGCCCCCTGGTGTTCCCTGATAACCTATCGCTCTGACATTTCCTTCACTGTCCTGTTCATTGGCCTGAACAAAAGCATATTGTTCCTGGATAAGTTCATTGGCGTTATACGGCGAAGCGGATAGATTCTCCAGATATGGAACGTCAATCAGCTCTCGAATATTCGCATTTTCAATCATAAATACATCTGGAGCCTTCGAGGTTGTCTGTAGCGCAGATTTCAGCTTGGTGATATAGAAATTACCGGGGATGTTGACAAAGTTCACTTTAATGTCAGGATATTTCTGTTCGAATTTCTCGATGGCGTACCCTGCTTCATCCGTAAAACTCCACACGGTAATCTCTTGTTGCTTGGTTTGATTCGATGGACTGAACTGACAACCAGCTAACAACATCGCTGCACATACAAATACAATAGTTGGCTTAAACCACTTCTTCATAGGCCCCCTCCTTCAAAAAGGAAACGCTTACAATTTATTAGAGTATATTGATTTTGGAGAGGGCTTTCTCCACAAATATTGTGCATTACCCTCCATATTTTGTGATATTTGTACGATGTTTCTTACGAAATTCGGAGGGTGTGCAGTCATTATATTTCTTGAAAAGACGATTATAGGAGTTAACATTGTTAAATCCATGTCCGATCGCAATCTCCAGAATCGTATCCTGACGGAACAATAAAGCCCACTCGGATTTGATAATTCGAAAATGATTCAAGTATTCCATCAGTGTTACTCCCTTGATCTCTTTGAACAGCTTGCAGACATGGAACTTGCTGAATTTAATATGTTCCGCCACCTGTTCCAGCTTAATGGGCTCAGCATAGTGCTCCTCCAGGTATTCACAGACCGATTCAAGGAATTCAAATTTTTTGGAAGAAGTACATGCCCATCCTGAAGATGAAGATTCATCGGTGGTAACCGGTACTTTGGTACGTAATAAAAGTATGATGAGATCATACAACCTGGATACCATTAACCATCGGTATCCCGGCTTCTGATTTTTCTTCTCGGTAATGATGTCATCTATATATTGAGTCAGATTGCTCTGACTTCCCGTATTCGAGGGAATAACTGTTGTTTTGTTGAAAAGTTGTCCGAGATCCTGAATTTCGGCTTCGGTTGTGAAACTTCCCGTTAACAATTCGAGTCGGAACAAAATAATGGTCAAATGTTCGGTTCCCGGCAAGAAGCAGTGAACATCCCCTGGTTTGATCAACAGCACATCCCCTTTTTCCAACTCACACACGTGGTCGTTCACGCCAATTCTGGCGCTCTTTCCATTGACGAGAACCAGTTCAACCTCATCATGCCAGTGTGCAGCATAATTGAACTGATTTCCTGTATGAATTACCCGAATGGGAAAACCTTCTTGCATATGGCCTGTCTCCAAAAAAGTGGGTACGCCCATCGTATCAACCTCCATTTATTTCCAACAAAAAATACTCCTCGTCTTTATATTATGCATAAATGGCTACTCTCCTTTCTTTTTAAGTATTTAAAATTCTATAGAATGCAAAAAAAACTCCTCAACTCAGGTTGAGGAGCCGAACAGAATCACGTTCCACGCATTGGATGTCCAGTGTATATAACGTCTCTACGATCTCTCCGTTCAGCAGTTGGAAGAGAACATGACCTGCAAGCTGGCCTGCATCCCTCTTCGGCTGACGAAATGTGGTTAGAGGTGGATTCATGTACTGAGATGCAGGTATATTGTCAAAGCCAATTACGGATAACTGCTCAGGTATTGAGATATCATGCTCCCTGAAGGCTTCCAAGCCGCCGATCGCCATTTCATCATTTGCAAAAAATACAGCGGATGGCAACTCTCCTTCAAGCAGTTTCTTGGCTGCATTGTAGCCATCTTGCTTCATGTATTGTCCGCCAATTTTCCATTCGGGGTTCTCTTTAATGCCTGCCTCCTTCAAGGCTTTCAAATAACCTTGATAACGATGGAGATTACATTCCGATTGTGACGGGCCACTAATATAAGCTATTGTCCGATGCCCTTTATCGATCAGATAACGGGTAGCCAAGTAACCGCCTTGCGTATCACTCATTAAAACCTTTACAATATGTTGAGCATCCAGATCCCGATCCATGACAACAATCGGAAAGCCTGCTTCAGATGCTTCAACAAGCAACTGATCTTGAATATTCTGAGCGATAACAATAGCTCCGTCAATTCTTCTTTCACGAATGTAACGATGGGCTGTCGACTTCTCTCCACCCAACGAACTACATACGATCATATCGTATCCATGACTCATGACGACGGTTTCTATTCCGTTCACCAAATCCGAGAAATACGGACTGGACATGTCATGGACAATAACACCAATGGTTTGTGTACTATTTCGTTTTAATTCCGATGCAGGACCATGCCTAACGTAATTGAGTTGACTCGCTGCCTCAAGTACTCGGAGTCTTGTCGGCTCACTTACATTCCCTTTATCGTTGAGTACGCAAGATACGGTCGAACTGGCTACACCAGCCATCCTTGCAACATCTTTAATCGTTGTCATCATATATACTCCTCAAAGACAGTTTCATCTGTTTAGTCCATCATGGCAGTAACACAGCAATACACACGGGATAGTTCACTAGCATTTTAACACGTCAGTCCAGTCATGTCTCTTAGCAAACCATCAACTACGAAAAAACATATTAAAGAAACCGAGGTGCCTTCATGAGATTTAGTGAATATGTAATAGGTCAGCGCTACGAAACCACATCCTTGGCATTATCCAAGAGTGATATTATTGAGTTTGCCACAATCTATGATCCACAGTACATGCATTTGGATGAGGAAAAGGCCAAGCAAGGTCGATTCGGCAGTTTAATTGCTTCTGGCATGCAAACAATGAATATCTCCTTTAAATTATGGATTGAGGTCGGGGTCTATGGAGAGCATGTCGTGGCAGGCACCGGAATGAATAACATTCAATTCCTGAAACCTGTCTTTCCGGATGATGAACTTCATGTCATTGCAGAAGTCATTGGACTGACTCCCAGACGAAAAGGAAATGGGATTGTTACGGTGCTGCTGAGTACATTCAATCAGAAAAATCAAAAGGTATTTCAGGCAGAATTAAGTGCATTAATCGATAATTAAGGACGAGAAAAAGCCCAAAAAAGCCGCCAATTGGCGGCTTTTCGTAGATATATCACATCGAAGCATTTTTAAGCGTTATAACCTTTTAATACCTGCCCCAAAATCTCTACGCCCTTGACAATCTGTTCGTCTGACGGAGTTGAGAAATTAAGCCTAATGGCATTACAAGGGTCTTGTTCGTTCACCAGGAAAGCATTTCCCGGTACAACCGCAACCCCTTGAGCTGCCGCTGTCTTGGCATAATCAAGCATTGGCACATGTGCTGGCAGATCACACCAGAGGAACAACCCACCATCCGGTTGGGTATAGGTAATGGACTCACCCATATGCTCTTGCAGCTTGTCCATCATCAATGTTGCCTTTCTCCGATATACTTCACGAATGCTGTTAATATGCCCTGCGTAGTCATACTCTGTCATGAACTTGTATGCCAGAATCTGTGGAAGCATAGCCGTATGTACGTCTTCTCCCTGTTTCGCGACAACCATTTTCTCCACGACTTCATGTGGCGCTTGTACAAAACCAACGCGCAGTCCAGCCGACAAAATTTTGGAGAATGATCCAACATAGATGACCAGACCCTCATCATCCATTGATTTGATCGTTGGCACATCGTCTCCATTGAATCGAAGTTCTCCATACGGGTTATCTTCCAAAATCATCACGCCATACTTCTTAGCCAGCTCGTAAATGGCCTTCCGTTTCTCCAGGCTCGTCGTTACACCGGTCGGATTCTGAAAACTTGGAATCACGTAGATCAGTTTCACATTGGGCTCCGTTTGCAGCGCCTGTTCCAGCTTCTCAATATCCATACCGTCCATCTCCATCGGAACACCGGCAAGCTTTGCACCGGATGCCCGGAAGGAGTTCAGAGAACCGATAAAGCTCGGACTCTCACAGATGATGGTATCCCCCTCATTACAGAACACTTTACAGGCCAGTTCAATCCCCTGCTGTGCTCCAGATACGATGAACAATTGATCGGATGGCTTACCCGTATCAAAACCGGTCTTCAAATGTTGAGTCAATGCTTCCCTGAGGGGAACATATCCTTCCGTAATTCCATATTGCAAAGCCGTGACCGGGTCCTGTTCCAGAATGGATTGGGTAAACGTACGAATCGCCTCAATAGGAAAGGTTTCCGGAGCGGGATTTCCCGCAGAGAATGGAATCACATTTTGACCCGAAGAAGCCTTCAAAATCTCACGAATAATGGATGGTTGCAGTGCTGCGATACGATTGGAAAATGAATAATTCATCTTAAATAGTGCCTCCCGACATTTCATCTGACTTAGTTCTCTATCATTACATTAGATTCTATTATACGAGCATTTCCCAAATTTCCAAACTGTCTCGACAAAATTAATGTTTATACACCAAAAAAGAGGCTGCCGTCAGCAACCTCTTTTGCATAAGTATTGAGCAAAGTTTCAGCCTATTAGCGCGCTGCGTTCATCTCGGATAACCGTGTGGCCTTCACAACATAAGCGGCTAGACCTGGGATCATCCGAGCCAGACCGGGATAGAATTTATTGGTTTTGGCAAAAGCCAGCTTTTGAATTCTTCTTGCGCGTCTGAGCAATTGGGTGAATTCCCGGCTTGCTTCCAGCGTGTAATTACTCTGCCAATCGGCATGTTCAATGTCGCCTTGCAGGTACTTGTCAGTCCACCTTGCACACAGGAGTGAGGAGCGAAGGGCAATGGACATTCCGTCTCCACATAAAGGCGGTATCATCAGCATGGCATCCCCAATATGCGGATATTGGGACCACGGTTCTGGAACATTGGACAGATGCAGCGGTGCAATCGACACTTGCGTTCCATCTACAGGTATTCCTTCGGCTAAACGGGCCGCCAAACTCACGTTTGTCAGGGATGCCGCCTGTAAAATATCGTTTACAGACTTGCCACTTCCCTGGACGGTATCCAGTGTCAACAACGCGGCGACATTCACAATGCCATCCTCAATTGGGGAAATGCCCACGTAACCACCCTCGCAAAAATATAACTCTACCCGTGCGGGAATCTCCATCCCGCTGAAGTGGGACTTAACGCCAACGTATACGGTTTGGTCCCGCAGATCAGGTGCGGAAGCCATCCCGCGCGGCTTTTTGGTCCCATGTGCTCCGATGACGGCTTTGGCTCTGTAACTGATCCGCTCATCTCCCTGTTTCACCTGAACCTCATAACTGGCATCCTCAAGCTGCTCAATGCTCGTTATGGTCGCTTTGGTCACAATCTGGGCTCCGGCCTCCAGAGCCTTCTGATGCAAAATCTGGTCCAGCTCATATCGACTTATGCCATATGCAAATCCCGGCAGCGGTGCTTCGATCACTCCGCCTTGTGGCATAACGATTTTGGCATGATCCATGGTGCTGGGTTTCTTCGACTGGTCCAGAAGGTGAATGTCCAGAACTTCTAACATCTCCTTGGTTTCGGGTGACATGAACTCACCGCAGGTTTTGTGTCGCGGGAACTCCTGGCGATCCAGCAAAAGGGTCCGATGTCCTTTCCCTACCAGTTGCATTGCACATGTACTGCCGGCAATTCCGGCTCCGATGACAATCACATCTATCGATTTCGACACGTAAGATCACCTGCCTTTCGTGGGAATAACAACAGAGTAACGGAATAACGGCTTCCATTCATAGGTCATCGTATCATGATTTAGCCGTTGTTTAAGTTCCTTCCAATCCCTCCCTGTAAAACCTTTGGCTACGGAAAGAGGCCCATCATGACGAATATAACGATTGCGCGAGATCATCCGTGTAGTAATCCAGACCGCCTTATAGGATACGGGGTGGCGGTGAATATCATTAATGACGACACCGTATCTGGATGCTCGCAGCATATGAGAAACCATATCAACCAGCTGATCTCCGTCAAAATGATGCACGAACTGGGAACCTGTCACAATATCTGCTGAAGCATCCGGCAGTTGTGTAAGATCGGCACGTTGTACCCGGACTCGGGGTTCGTCACGGAATAGTTGTCTCGCTTCCTCACACGCCTCTTCCGTCAGATCAACCAGCGTAATTTCCAACTGAACACCCTGACGATCTGCCCATTGCAGTAGTTTCTGGTTCACATCTCCTGAACCTGCCCCCACATCCAGTAGAGTCAGCTTATCCGGCCTGCCGACAGAGTTCCACAACTTCTCTACACCAGCCAGAGTTGGGCCAGGTGCTGCAAATATTTTGTTAAGACGTCTCAGATGTCTAAGCGCTTCACGCAGCTCCTCCCCTCCCAGAGAGAAATCATCCATCAGTTCATCTTCCTTGGCTCGAATGGACAATGTTCTAAAAAAGGACATGATCGTGCTCCTCCATCACTGAAGATAATGAGGGTACATAAGTGAATTTCATCAACTCTGCGGTGAGTCCCGGTCCAAATGCCATGGCTACACCATCTGTAGAGGATTGAACCTGTGCCTTCATGTCCTCACGCATCGCGTTCAGTACAAACAGAATGGTATTGGAAGATAAGTTACCATACGTTCTGAGGACATCCCTGCTATACTTTGTTTGCTCGTCTCGCAGTTTCATTACATTCTGTACAGAGTCCACAATCCCACGTCCTCCCGGATGAATGGCCCACAGTTCAGGAAGCTGTTCACTTTGCAATAAGAGACGCAGTTCCTCTTCCAGGTGAACACCTAACAGCTTTGGAATACGAGGGGATAGATACAGGTCATACCCCAGATTCCCTACCTCCCAGGTCATATCTTCAGTCGAATCCGGAAGAAGCACAGAATAACCCGTGCCCAGACTCAGAACATTCTTGTGCTGAGGTTCTGGTGTACCCACTACACAGGAAGAAGCAGCGTCTCCGAAGAATGAAGCTGCAAACAGCGCTTCCCGATCTTGTACGGGCTGAAAATGAATGGTGCACAACTCTACACAGACCACAAGGACCTGTGATCCGGGAGCTCCCTGCACAACATCTCGTGCCATCTGAATGGCTTTCAACCCTGCCGCACACCCCTGAAAGATCAGCGGCAGTCGATTAACTCGGGCAGACAAACCCAAATGACGGATGAGCATAACATCAAGACCCGGCAGATATTGACCGGTGCAGCTGACCGTGATGATATGCGTGATACTCTTTGGAGATACGCCTGAATCCTCCAGGGCTTTCTCTGCCGCCTCAATCCCGAGTGGAAGCGCCTCTCGCTTGTATGTATTCATTCGTTCTTCGGTTGTCGGGATGTCTGATCGCTCACCAGAGGGCAGATAACGGCATTCTTCCAGTGAACCCAGATAGCTCGGTTCCACGGTATATCGTGTTTCAACACCACAGGACTTGAATATTCGTCTGGCAAAACGGGCCAAATCTGGCCGATCCTGAAGAGAAGAAGCGATTAGTTCTGCAATATCTGACTGCGCTACGGGGTGAGCAGGTAGAGCCGTTCCCATGCCAAGAATCGCGATATCGGATGGACTGTTATATTGGTTCATAATAAACCTCCTGGTATTGGTCATTATTTCCTCTAATTTAACAACTCTTACCCTTAACGATATCGTTATAATCTCAATAAGGCTCCTAATCCAGTTTATTAACACATCCTCAAGCTCAGAAGCTTGGTTTCATCAAGCCATTGAAGCAGTCACACCAATGAATGAAAAAAGCCGCCATTAGGCGACTTCAAGGTATCTTTTTAAATAACTTTCTCAAATAATTTCTAACCACTTCTCAACGTCGTTCTGATGTACGTTATTTGGAAAATGCTTCTCTGATCTTGTCACTCATCCGGTACCAGGCATCCTCAGCCATCTGGAGATCGCCAAAATGCGTAAATCCGTGAGCGGCTCCCTCGTACTCCTTAAGAGTCACCTTAACACCGCTTGCTTCCAGCCTTGCTGCATATGTTCTTGCTTCTTGGGCCAGTGAATCTTTCTCCGCGGTAATAATCAATGCTTCTGGAAGACCCTCTACTGATGTTGCAAGCACAGGTGAAGCCAACGGGTCTTGCGCATCTTCTGGCGTTTCAAGGTACATGGCATTAAACGTTCTGGCGATCTCGGCTGGAATGGCTTCTTCAAAACTCGGTTTCTCGGCCGGATCTGTAGCCACATCCAATACGGCATAATCCATAACTTGCAGAACAAGCGGCAGCTCGCCACCACGTTGCTGATTCAGTAAACACACTGCTGCAGCAAGATTACCACCAGCACTATGCCCCCCAATAGCGAATAGAGACGGGTTAACCGATAAGGATTGCGGATTGGCGTGGACCCACTGTACAACGTCGTAACATTCATGGACCGCCGTTGGGAACTTGTGCTCTGGTGCAAGACTGTAATCGATATTAACGACCACACAATCAGATCGATCAGCGATCAGACGACACCATGGATCATCCATCTCTGCTTGTCCCAAGATGAAACCACCCCCATGCATATTAAAGAAGACTGGCAGAGGAGCGGAATGGTCCCTATCCGGTGTATACACAAGTACACGTGTATCACCTTTCGTCGTAGGAATCATGACTTCTTTTACTGTGACAGCATACGTGGAACTGGGTTGAAGAGCTGCACCTGTACCGACGACATTTTGACGCATACGTTGTACCATTTCCAGTTGTTGTTGTTGATCCATAGATATCACTCCTTTAGTGGATTGCCAATACGCCTACTTCCGTTGTCACTTAAGTATAGATGACATTCGTCTATTCCGTCATGTGCAATTCATTCGATATGTATTGATCAACATGCTCAAACGTGGACCAAAATTACCTTCCCCTGCTCTTAATGCTTCAATGTTAACATTCAGTGCCAGGAGATCGGTTTGGGTCCGTGCTTGTTTCCTGTTTTTTCTGGAACATCATCCAGACCCCCATCAAACAAAATAAAATGCTGCACCCCATGCCAAACAAGCTACTGGTTTTTAATGCAAGAGGTGAGCCTTGCATGGTAAGTAATGTCGCTTGGGTCACCACTATGGATACCATCGCATCGGTGAAGTTAATCATTTTTAATGTAGATATGATCGGGTTATGGAGATGACGGTTCGCCCAGGTACCATACACGGCAAAAACCAGCTTGGTAAAAGCCACTGTAGATACGATATACACGATGTTACCCTCATATATGAAGGCATCGCCGATTAGATACATTCGCAGGCAGACCAGTGAATAGGACATGCCCAGAAAACACAGGAAAAGACCACCGCGCTTATAGACCGTAAGCTCTAATGTATATCTTTCCTTTGGAGACTTCATCCTTTTGGCAACTTTATATTTTTGAAGCACCTGTCCTTTGGCTACACACAGAATCAGATAATATACCGCATTTGTAATGAACCATCCGGAAAGCAGATATATTCCCAGGATTAACTTGCCTATTCCGATCAAAGCATTGATAACAAGGGATACAACGTTGATCATGGCTGTTCGATCTTGTTTATTTCCAAGGTAACGGTCCCACACGGACTTCATGTATGTCTTCATTTCCATATGATATTCAATCTACTTGGCCAGCAGACCAGTGGCTTTTTTACATACCTCATAATATATATTTCTTCTTTCTTACCTTATTAGCGAAGCTCGGCACGTCCTTTATACGATACATAAATGTGTGTTAAATCAAATAGAAATGTCTCACGATTCGGCCAGAGATTCCCGAATCCTTTTCGGAAGGGATTGGACAACCATATCATACGAGTGATCGATCATGACATAGACATCCTCATCGGACAATGAACCATCCAGCGTAATGGTATTCCAGTGTTTTTTGTTCATATGATATCCCGGTTGAACTGCTTCATGCTGCTCTCTCAGGTTCTCTGCAATAATGGGATCACATTTTAAGTTTAAGAGACCGTGCTTTTCTTTGTTTTCAAAAATAAGCGCGAACATCTTACCCGCAACCTTAATCGCGACTGGATCAGGCCCAAATGGATAATCCTTGGTCGCACCTTTCTTGTTCAAACTGTATTCAATCATCGTTTCCTTCAAGTCAGTACCTCCCTTTCACCAGTGGACGATATAATGATACCGAATGTAAGTTCGTATGTAAATAAGCTTGTTGCACATAAAAGCACATAATAAAACCTCCTCCATATAAATGGAGAAGGTTTTATCTGGATTCATTTAGATCTTAATTGGCTCTATCATTCCTAGTTTTGCTGCTGCGGCTGAAGGAGCCATGGTTTGATTTACTGCTACTGCTGTTTGATCTACTGCTATTCGGTCTACCGTCGTTTGAACGACTACTGTTTGATTTACCACTCTTGGCAAACCATTCGGATTTGGGCTTGCGCGCCGGGTTAGCTTTGGACTTCGCCGGTTTGCCTGCAGCCGATTTGTTGAACGAAGGTTTACTGCCTGCTGCTTTGCTGGTTTTATCAAACACAGGTACACCTGTCATTGGATACGGATGACCTTTCACTTCAGGAATCGTCTTTTTGATTACTTTCTCGATATCCTTCAGGAATGGAAGTTCATCCTTCTCACAGAACGAAATTGCCATCCCGCTTTTGCCAGCTCGACCTGTACGGCCAATACGGTGAACATACGTTTCCGGGATGTTAGGCAGGTTAAAGTTAATGACATGTGACAGTTCCTCCACGTCAATTCCTCTTGCCGCGATATCCGTCGCAACTAATACACGTGTTGCACCACTCTTGAAGTTGTTCAGTGCCCGTTGTCTCTCGTTCTGAGACTTGTTGCCATGAATAGCCTGTGCCGTAACGTTCACTTTGGCCAAATCACGTGTAACCCGGTCAGCGCCGCGCTTCGTGCGTGTGAACACCAATGCCGTGACGATGGATTTATCCTCCAAAATTTGGTTCAACATATGTTGCTTCTTGCCGTTCTCCAGCAAATATATAGACTGCTCAATGCGGTCTACTGTTGAAGATACCGGTGTGATTTCTACTTTGACTGGATCAACCAGCAGGGTTTTAACCATTTTGGTGATTTCAGGAGGCATTGTAGCTGAGAAGAACAGCGTCTGCTTTTTGTTCGGCATTTTGGTAATAATTCTTTTCACATCATGAATGAAGCCCATGTCCAACATCCGGTCTGCTTCATCCAGAACAAGAATCTCAACCATCTTCAGATCAATACGTTTCTGATTAATCAGATCGTTCAATCTACCAGGTGTTGCGATAATAATATCTGCACCTTGATTCAACGCACGCTCTTGTACTTTTTGCGAAACGCCGCCAACAATTGCCGTACAACGAATGTCCGTATATCGGCTATATACCTTGATGTTATCCGCGATCTGAATAGCCAGTTCTCGTGTTGGTGTCAAAATTAATGAGCGAATATGTCGTGTGGACTTGGGTCCTTTGGATCTTTCGCTTAATAATTGAATGATCGGCACCGAGAATGCTGCTGTCTTGCCTGTTCCTGTCTGTGCACATCCCAGCAGATCTCTGCCAGCTAATACAGCTGGTATGGCCTGTTCCTGTATAGGGGTAGGATTAGTATAATTTGCTTTGCTTAACCCTTCCATAATAGAGGGGATAATATTTAAGTCCTTAAATGTCATGTTGTCTCCTTCATTTACGCACATCTATCAATAAGACGCATCTTTTATTTCACACGTAACGTATAAGGATACCATTAAAAACGTAATCTGTACATTATCTTTTTAATATCACTTTGTTTAACTGACCAATTTAAGACCGACTGCTGATCCAAGCACCATAGCGATAAACAGAATTCTTAGGGCATTTCGAGGTTCTCCGTAAAACACCATGCCCAGAATAGCACCACCGGAGGCCCCGATTCCCGTCCATACGGCATACGCTGTCCCCATCGGAAGAGTTTCCATTGCAATGGACAGGAACAGGAAGCTTAAACCAAACCCGGCTACCAATAGAACCAGTGAAATGAGATTACGGTCTTTGTGTAACTTGTTTATCATCAGCACTCCGATCATCTCAAATACCCCTGCCAAGATAAGAAATACCCAGTTCATTATAGCTGCACCTCCTTATTCTTCTCTTTGCTCAGCATTTTAAGCCCGATCACGCCGAGTAAAAGTACACCAATGAGTACCATTTTTCCGGTTTGGATAGGTGCATTAAACAGAAAAATCTCTGCAAGCACTGTACCTGCGGTACCCAGGCCAACAAATACTGCATACACGGTTCCCACAGGCAGTGTCCGCGAAGCTGCAATCATCAAGGAGAAGCTAATGATAATTGCAACCAACGTAAACCCCCATTCCAACAGACCACTGGCATGTTTCAAACCAATGACCCAACCCACTTCAAACAAAGCAGCAATCACAACCGACATCCACGTTTTATTCATTCCTGTAACACTCCTTCTCTACTACATTTTTTGTACAGCCTGTATGGGTACATTAGCGTAAAAACAAAAAAAGCCCGGGAAACAAACTGCATGTAGCAGTTCATCTCCCAGGCTTTTATCCCTCCGTGGCACAACCAACAGGTTGTGGGTTTTCTCTCGGACCAGACCGACATACATCGCGGAACCCTAGAAAACCTGTTTTTATTCTAATGTGTCTCCAATTATACACACTTCCACTATCTTGGCAACCCTGATATTATGATCATGTTATTTATTTGATAATCAAACCCATTAATCCTACAAATGTGGCGGCTTGATGTGGTGAAATCACACAACCGTTGAGATCTTCCATGGTCAGCACCAAGGAGTCAAATTCGCAATCGCTAAGATCCAAATCCTTCATTTTGGTCCCCGTTAAGGAAGCTTGGTCGATGTTACATTGACTGAACTCCATTTTTTGCAGTGCCAGATAGGCAAAGTCCGCACCAATCAAGGTACATTCCGAGAAAGAGACCTGTTTCAGATGGGCAAAACGGAAATTGCTATAGTCGCCTAGACCATGAAGGAAATTGACATTTTGCAATCGGCTATTGGAAAAATCAGTTCCGACAAACTTGCAGTTATGCCATTCGATCCGGTGCATGAAGGCACCAGAGAGATTGACATTGGAGAAGTCGCAGTGTTCAAACCGGACATCGGTGAATTCAAATTGTTCCAAGGCAGACTCCGAGATTGTCACATGTCTAAATACAACATTTTCAAAGGAAACCTTACTCGCTTCCTGTTGATCCAATGTAATGTTCTCGATCAGTTTGTGTTTGTACTCCACTTTGGATTCCAGGAATGCAATCGTTTCCGGTTCGAGCAACTGCTCCTGAATCTTGGGTTTGTCCATTTTCATCCCGTATTCCCCTATTCTTTAATAGCTACAACTCGCAGTCGGCTTCTGTCCAGATACCACTGTCCATCCCGCATCAGTTGTGGCCGCACTCTTTTCTCGACAGCTTCCATAATAACATCCTGTTCCGCAGGTGTGATACCACTGAATAAATACTCCGCGAAGCTGGTCAACCACTTTCTGACACCTGGCTTAAACGGGGTAAATTGGTCAACGTGCTGCGCCAGACGAACTCGAAATCCGTGTTGTTCTAGTAGATTAGCATATTCGCCAATGGTCGGGTGATACCATGGATTCCGTCCTTCCCATTTGTATCCACGGGCATTCAGTTCTTCCCTTACCGCTGTTATTAATATAGCCGTGTTGCCACTTCCAGCAAACTCAGCCACGAATCGTCCTCCCGTCTTGAGCGCTAACTGTATGGATTGTACTACAGCTGGAGCATCCTTTATCCAATGCAGAACGGCATGAGAGAAGACCGCATCAAACGTTTCTTCTGTCCGATAATGACAAGCATTTTCGACTTGAATATTCATATCAGGGTATTTCTGTTTAGCTTGCCTAATCGTCTCTTCTGAAAAATCTATACCTATTGGCAGCGCTCCTGCGGCTGCAATTTTGGCTGTCAGATCCCCATTGCCACAACCCACATCAAGAATACGTTCACCTTGGGATGGCTGGAGCAGGGATAAGATAGGTGTTTCCTGTAACGTTGCAAAAGGAGCGGAATGACCACTCCATGATTCGTTCGCTTGACCGGATGAATGTCCGTTATTCATAGAATATAATCTCCTTTTTCAATTAAGGATCTAATGTATCTATAATAACTTTAATATAAGAGAACTGTCAATTCACTCATCAGATAACTATAAAAAAAGCCGCCGAATGGCGACTTTAACATTAAGAATTCGGATCAACTGAGAATGCCTGTTACCGGATGCGGTACATACACTTCTTCGAGGAAACCGATCTCTTCCACAGTCAGCTTCACCGTAAGGGCTGCCATTGCATCCTCCAGATGGTGAATTTTGGTCGCCAGGACAATCTCATCCCGACGCGCAAAGTCCTTCAATGCACGTCCAACAATTTCCTCACTGGTTCCATCCGAATAGATATTGGCCGTATCGAAGAAATTAATACCAGCATCCAACGCCTTCTGGATGAACGGTCGACTCTGCTCTTCATTCAGGGACCATGGAGCCATTCCGCGTTCCGGTACACCGTAACTCATGCAACCTAGACATAATCTGGAGACATCCAGACCGGTACGTCCTAATTTCACATATTCCATATTTCACACTCTCCTTCAATTTGTTCTGTGAATGGATGTTGTCTCGACCTCTTCGGTAACTAGCTCTAACCAGCATGTGAAGTATATCTCTCGATGTACGGAATTTTCTTCGAACTTGATCTGTGATTCGAGCCTGTCAATCAATATTTGCCTCACATGGTTTGATAACCACTTCATCACCTTACTCACCCAACTTTTCGAATAAACTTTAATCGCTTGGCTCTGTTAACATACTCTTAGTATGCCGAGTCATGGGCTGCAAGCGGTATATCAATCGTCTTAATTGATTGCCTGATCCTCTCAGGCCCCCTTTTGGTTCTGTACGGTAAGCTTTATAATTTAAGTAGGTTAAATCCGTGAGGAGGATACGTATGACCGAAGAATTATTTCTACCAAAACAGGAATTGAGTGACCTGATCGAACGCCATTCCAATCATAACGGTGCAATGGAAACGGCGGTTCCTTCCTTGTTTGTCTATCACCATTCCAAGATTAGTGAACCCGCATACAGAGTGTATAAACCTTCATTTTGTGTGATTGTTCAAGGGTTGAAAGAAGTATTGCTCGCACAGGAGCGTTATGAATATGGACCTTCCAATTACCTGATTGCTTCCATGAATCTCCCGGTCATCGGGCAGATTATCAAGGCATCCGCTGATGCACCCTACTTAAGTCTCAAGCTCGAATTCACACCGAACCAAATTCTCGAAGTACTTAACGAATGCAATATCAAGGTAACATTCAACGAAAACGCCAGACGAGCCATGTTTGTAGGTCAGATGGAATCGTCCATTCAGGACGCTGTACTCCGACTTGTTCGTTTGCTGGATACGCCGGAAGAGATTCCGTTTCTGGCTCCGTTGTACGTTAAAGAAATCCTGTTCCGCCTCCTTCAAGTGCCTTACGGAGGAGAACTGGCGCAGATTGCGGTTGAAGGTAGCAGCACTTATCGGATCAGAGAAGCGATTGAGTACATCGTTCATCATTGGGAACAGCCATTTCGCATTGAAGATCTGGCTGAGACCGCCAGTATGAGCGTCTCTTCATTCCATCGTCACTTCAAAGAGATTACAGCTATGAGCCCATTACAATTCCAGAAACAATTAAGATTACAGGAAGCCCGGCGACTTCTGATGGCCGAATCTGCAGATGCGGCAGATGTAGCGTTCCGGGTTGGTTACGAGAGTGCTTCCCAATTTAGCCGCGAATATGCACGCATGTTCGGTGCGCCGCCAAGAGCCGATATCCGACGGCTGAAAGAGAAATACGACATGGCCTTGAGTGAGTAACCGAGTATGCACCTCTCTATCTCACAACTATCACACAAAAGGCAAACCAAAAAAGGACAACCACAATGAGTTGTCCTTTTTTCAGTATCAGAATTCTGCGTAATTGCTTTTGGATTTATTCAAAATACTCGTATGTATGAGTAGGAAATCGGGCTGTTCTCCTTCATTTTTGAACAAGATCAGACCAATGCTTCGACCCGTTCTGGCACGTGGGTCTCTTCGTGCAATAATTGAGCAATGTCACGAGTCAGTGCATCCACATTCTCCTGACGAGTTGCCCAGCTGGTGCAGAACCGCACCGCACTGTGTGTATCGTCAACTTTTTCCCAGAAGGAGAAGGTATAACCGCTGCGTAATTTCTCAAGCAAACGATCAGGCAGAATCGGAAACTGCTGGTTGGTTGGTGAGTCGTACAGGAAACGTACCCCGTGCTGTTCAAGTGAGTCGTGAATTCTCAAGGCCATATCTACCGCATGACGGGAAATATCGAGGTACAGACCATCTTCGAACAACGTTTCGAATTGGATACCCAGCAATCTGCCTTTGGCAAGCAGGCCACCTTTTTGTTTGATCATATAACGAAAATCCGGTTTCAGCGCATCATTCAGGATAACAACCGCCTCTCCCATCAATGCGCCAATCTTGGTTCCCCCGATGTAAAACACATCACACAAGCGCGCAAGGTCAGCAAGTGTCATATCGCAATCACGTGAAGCGAGTGCATATCCAAGACGTGCTCCATCCACGAAAAACGGAAGACCACATGCTCTGCTCACTTTATGCAATGCTTGCAATTCTGCCTTGCTGTACATCGTTCCGTTCTCGGTTGGCTGAGATATGTAGACCATGCCTGGCTGCACACAATGTTCCGGAGACGACTCATTCATGTGCGCATCATAGACTGCTCTAACCTGCTCAGGTGTGATCTTTCCGTCCTCGCTTGGAACCGTGAGTACCTTATGTCCCGTAGCTTCAATAGCTCCAGTTTCATGAACCGCAATGTGTCCCGAGGTCGCTGCAATCACACCTTGATATGGACGCAAAATGGACGCAATCACTGTTGTATTCGTCTGTGTACCGCCAACCAGGAAATGAACATCAGCTTGCTCATTGTCACAGGCCTGACGAATAAGCATTCTTGCCCGTTCGCAATGCTCATCCGTGCCATACCCGCTCGTCTGTTCCATATTGGTTTCCATCAGTTTTTGTAAAATTCGTTCATGCGCACCTTCGTTATAATCACATTCAAATCGTATCATCGTGTTGTCTCTCCTGCCTTCTTGTTCAACTTCTCTTGTATGTTCATCATGGAGATGTATACCTCTTGAATCTCTTCTTCATTCAATTCTTGCATCAGCTTCAGGATCTGTTGATCGGATCGATCATTCAATTGGGCATACAGTTCCTCACCCTTGGCTGTCAGACGAATCAGACTGACCCGGCTGTCGGCAGCAGAATCCACTTTCACCAGCAGTCCTTCCTTGGACAGCTTGTTCACAATTCGGCTCATGTAACTGCGATCAATGGTCAGAGTATCTACCAGATTGTTCGCAATGCTCTCTCCCCGAATCCCAATCTCAATAATGACCCGTACTTCAGCAAAGGAATACCCTGTTCCGAGAATATGCTTGTCGAGTACACCAAGTATGTTGGTATAAAAACGGTTAAAACGTCGCATGTCAGCCAGTATATCTGGATTTATGTACTGAGAGTCGATGTCAAACCCTCCTTTTTAGTGGACATTGTCAACATTATAATAATCACGTTAGTGGACGTTGTCAACATTATCTTTTCCTTAACATTGTATAACCTCTTTTTTTGACACCATGCAAAAAGCCGCGCAGATGCGCGGCAAGGTTGTTCTGTCATCGGAGTGACGAGTGTAATTATTTTTTGTTCAATTTATATGGATTAAGAGTGACTATATTGCACCTGATGAAGACGGCTGTATATCCCTCCAGCGGCGACCAATTCCTCATGGTTGCCCTGCTCAGCGATACCATCTGTGTTTACTACGATGATTCGATCTGCATTCTTGATAGTTGTCAGTCTGTGTGCAATCACAAGTGTTGTTCTGCCCACCGACAATTCAGCGAGTGATTGCTGGATCAGTGCTTCCGTTTCCGTATCCAGCGCAGAGGTTGCCTCATCCAGAATAAGAATGGGCGGGTTTTTCAAAAACATACGTGCGATGGACAAACGCTGTTTTTGTCCTCCCGAGAGTTTAACACCACGTTCACCAATAATGGTATCCATGCCATCAGGCAACGTGAGGATCAGTTCCTCCAATGAGGCACGACGGGCGGCATCCCAGATTTGTTCATCCGTTGCACTGAGATCACCATAAGCAATATTCTCCTTAATGGTACCCGAGAACAAAAATACATCCTGTTGAACGATTCCGATATGCTTACGCAACGATTGAAGCTTAACGTTACGAATGTCGACGCCATCCACAGTGATACGTCCCTCTTCTACCTCATAGAATCGGGGCAACAGGCTGCAGATCGTCGTCTTGCCTGCACCCGAAGGACCAACAAAAGCAACGGTTTCCCCTGGTCGAACAGACAGACTGATATCACTCAGAATACGCCGACTGGATTCATATCCGAACGAGACGTTCTCGAAGCGAATATCACCCTTAACACTTTCGAACTCAACGGCGTTTTTGCTATCCGCAATTTCAGGTTCTGTATTAATGATCTCCAGATAACGCTTGAAACCAGCAATGCCCTTTGGATAACTTTCAATGACGGCATTGATTTTCTCGATCGGGCGGAAGAAGATATTGGACAGAAGCAGGAAGGCCATAAAGTCACCCATATTGATTCTGCCATCGATATAAAACCAAGCCCCGCTTATCATGACAAACACCGTAACCAGTCGCATCATCATATAACTGACCGAGATACTTTTCGCCATCGTTTTGTAGGCAAGCAGTTTGGTTTTACGGAAATTCTGATTGTCCACCGCAAAAAGTTCTTTCTCATGCTCTTCGTTGGCGAACGATTGCACAACACGCATGCCACCAACGTTATCTTCAATGCGTGCATTGAAATTGCCGACGTCTCCGAAAAGTCGCCGATAGGTCTTTGTCATCCGTCCACCAAATACAATAATGACCCAAGCCATAATTGGGATAATGATAAAGGTAAGCAGCGCAAGCTCCAGATTAATGTTAGCCATCAGCCAGAACGATCCGATTAATGTCATGATTGCGATGAATACATCTTCAGGTCCATGGTGAGCAACCTCGCCGATATCATTCAGATCATTCGTAAGATGACCAATTAAGTGGCCTGTTTTACGATTATCAAAGAAACGGAAGGACAGCTTCTGCAAGTGAGCGAACATCTTCTCACGCATGTTGGTCTCAATATTAATGCCAAGCATATGTCCCCAGTATGTAACGACATAGTTCAATACGGTATTAAGTGCATAGATGGATAACAGCACAACGCAGGCAAGCAAAATAAGAGGCCAATCCTGACCTGGCAACAACTCATTAATGAATTTGCTGACGGCAAGGGGGAAAGCCAACTCCAAAAGACCTGCGAGTACAGCGCATCCAAAATCAATCAAAAACAGTTTTTTATAGGGGCGATAATACGAAAAAAAACGACGAATCATACTTATTCACTCTCACTCTCCAGATCCTTATTGGGACTTACACCTTCATTTTGCAGCTCGAAAAGATGGATATACTCGTCGATGACCTGATCAATAGCTTTTAACTCCCCACTGATCATCGGGCGAATATGTTCGTACTCCTCCTGTCCAAGTTGTCGGACAAGCGTTGTTCTTCGATTCTGCATTTGTTCCAGAAATACAAGAATCCGGCCGCGGCGGAATGTTTGCGCACCATGGCCCCGTCTTCCCTGATGTTCTCCATGCCCTCTGCCACGTCTGGAACGCTCTCCACGTTGCTCGCTGTCACTCATATCACGTTTCGGACGCTCACCTTGACGTACACTTCCATTGATTTCATTCAGATCACGATCTCTCATTTTTGCCACCCCCATTACGTGTATACATATGTATACAACGCATTCATGTATACGAATGTATGCGAAATCCCAAAAGATGTCAACCTTTATATTCACTTGAAACAACGTAAACTTTACGCCATACATCAATCCAACGGAAAAAGAAGTGATCTCTTTGGATCGGGCACTTTTCCATGAACACTTCTATTAATTGACACCAAAAAGAGGTAGAATTATAATGGTCACAGCAACTATAATCATGACGGTTATTTAGGAGGAAAACCTTGGAATTAGAAAAATATATCGGTGTTAATGTACAGCGCGCGGCACTTAAACTGAATAATTACTATCAAAAGGTAGTCAATCCGTTTGACATCACAGTGGATCAGTGGGAAATACTAATCGTACTATGGGAAAAAGAAGGCATTACTCAAAAAGAACTTGCCGAGAGACTTCATAAGGACCAAACGAATGTTGCACGGATGCTGTTTAAGCTCGAAAAGAAAGAATTTATTTATCGTGTGATTCATGAAACGGATAGAAGATCTTTACGTGTTTATTTAACTCCTAAAGGACGAGATATGAAAGATGAAATTCTTGCTCCTTCCATGGATGCATATAATAAAACGATCCAGGGGTTATCCAAGGAGGAGGTTGAGATGTTTAGAAGGATTCTTACTGTAATGTATAACAACGTAAAAGATCTATAGTCCAAAGAGGAGTCCTCTCCACTTTAAAGGGGGGATAACTTTTTTTGTCATATACTTGCTGCAGCAACTATGGTCGAGACTATTAAAATTTATTCTAAAGGAGATTTTAAAGATGGAAATAACAGCAAAAGAAACAGGTGTTTTCGACGCCAAGTACAGAGCATTGACCATTGGGATCATTCTTGCTGTCACTACCGTCGCGTTTGAAGGTTTAGCAGTTGTTACGATTGCTCCAAGCCTGGCTCAAAAATTAAATGGGCTCCATTTGTACGGTTGGATATTCAGCTCTTTTCTTTTGGCACAAATCCTTGGAACAATGATCATTGGAGCGCGGATCAACAAAAACGGCGTATTTGCATCGTTTGGCATATCGATACTTTTTTTTGTGATCGGCATCGTAATTGCGGCTACTTCGGTGAACATGATTACTCTAATTATAGGGAGAGTATTTCAAGGGTTTGGTGGAGGCGGTATCATTACGTGTGTATATTACAGCATTACTTTAGGTTATCCTGATAAGCTGAGAACGAAAATACTTGCTTTGTTTTCCGGCGCATACATTCTACCTGCACTAATAGGCCCTTATATTGCTGGGCTTATAGCGGAGCATATCTCCTGGAGAGTTGTTTTTTGGCTCGTGCTTCCCTTCATTGGTTTGGCTGTCATGCTGACGCTTCCCGCTTTCCGCAAATTTACAGTTAGAGTGAATAAACCTTCCGAGAATAACCAAAAAGAAGGTTTTGCAGTATTACTGACTATCGGAACGGGAATGTTGCTGGCTGGGCTAGGCTATATAACCGATTGGAAAGGAATTGTGCTTTCCGTAGCAGGATTGCTTATCATGATTCAGCCTTTGCGAAAGCTGCTGCCCGAGGGCACCTTAAGTGCCAGAAGAGGTTTACCGGCCACAATTGCTTCAAGAGGATTCTTTGTTGCTAGTTATAATGCGACCGAGAGTTATGTTGTCCTCGCTTTGACAGATGTGAAAAAGCTTCCTGCGGATATGGCGGGATTAATTGTAGCCGCTGGTGCATTAAGCTGGTCAGCGGCTGCCTGGCTTCAGTCCAGGTTTGATGCTAAAGATCATGGGATGGGCCGAAAAAAACGGGTAACCATTGGTATTGGATTTATGATCATTGGTGTTGCTGCGGTCATTCTCGCTGTTGGCCTCCCCGAAGGAGGGATCGTATTTGCAGTGATTTCACAGCTTTTCACTGGATTCGGCATCGGTTTGGCACATCCTACGACTGGAGCGATTGCACTACAGAATACAAAAACAGGTGAAGAAGGTGAGATCTCCGCCAGCCTTCAGTTTACAGATGCATTTAGCCCAGGGGTAAGCATCGGCGTCGGAGGAGCCCTTATTGCCGTTAGTCAGTCACTAAATTTGGGGTTGTTGACGGGGATTATATTGGCTCTATCTCTTCAATTAATTCTCGTTCTCTTGAGCTTTACGATTTCCTTTCGCATCAAGCAGGCAAAAGCCTCGGCGGAGAACTGATACCGTCCTGAATTCGGAAAATTAAATATTCCCTACATTGACATACCAAAACCTTCCCCACGTCATGGAGAAGGCTTTGGTATGTTTTTTAAATACATTCATTTTACTTTTTCAATGAAATTTCGAAAGTGGAATCCACGTCACCTGCAAATACAATGCGGCCGTTTTCTGGTAAAACAACCTCATTCTGACCGCTGACTACGGTGTGATTAATACAAATACCCTTTTGATCATATACGGCAAAGGCGCCAGTTGCAGGCATTTTAACCGTCATGACTTTTCCTTTCACCGTTGCTGGTATCGAAAACCATCTGGCATATCCGTCTGCTTGAATTGTTGCTAGAGATTGTTTACCCGAATATAGTGGTTGTACTATTTCCTCACTGGCGTATACGCTACCTACGGCTTCAATGTACTCTACTCCATTCTTTTCGGTGAAATAAATCTCCTTGGTATCACGTCCAGCCATGCCAGGGATTTGCAGCTCTGTGACTGCTTCATTGGCTCCAATAATCTTACTATTGGTCACATACCCTGGGGTCTCTTCATTCATATGGAAAGAGAGGATTGGTGATGAATGCAGATATACTGTTGATGTATACTTCTGATTCACCACGTAGTATCTCTTACCTTCACGCTGTTCCCATGAGGCGGTAATATCCTGAGATAATTCATTGGCTTTCAGCTTCTCCGCCGTATATTCGGAGAACGCCAGCTGACCAAGTCCTGGCAAGGATACATAAGATCGAGACCACAGATACGTCCTTCCATTCTGTTCCGTAACGAATTTCAGCTTTTCTGTGCCTTTATCGTTAACAAACGTACCATCCGCTGTATATGTGTATACTTGAGCCGGGTTATTTGGAGCTGTTAGCGCCGATACATTCATTTTTCCAGCATTAATTTCGATCTTCTTAACCGAATTATTAGAACCGTATATACCCGCATACGTGGATATTTCTTCAGGTATAACAGCCTTCACTGGCACGCCAAATGATTTTTCCGGCTTTCGTTCCGTAATAATACCCTTTTCCTCAAGTGCGCTTAGTAATAATTCACTTGCAATGAACTGATCTCTGGCACTCGTTCCCCCTGATGAGGTAACGGCTGCAGCCAGATTGTATTCCGGCAGTACGATTAATGAGGAGTGATACGATATCGTATCTCCACCTTTCGTCAAGGCCTTGATGCCATATTCACTGAATGGGAACAAGTTCACACTATCCCACCCTAAACCGTAAGAGATAGACGTGTCGCTATCCTCCGGCCACATACCTCTTTTGTATTCTTCTTGCGCCATGGCTTCTACCGACTTACTGGATAGAATGCCATCGACTTCTCCCGTGAAGATTTGTGAAAATTTCACTAGATCTTCAGCGGTCGAATAAATGCCTCCAGTAGCGATGATATTATAATTCTCTTGTGGAAGCTGTCCCTCATACACAGGAGAATAGATTCCCGCCATTGCTGCCGGGTCAACGACATCCTGTGGTGTTTTGGTATGTTTCATGTCCAAAGGTTCCGTAAAATAGTGGTGTATGAAAGCCGTAAAAGTCATGCCGCTAACACGTTCAACCATAATCTCGGCCAACGTAAAACCGTCGTTACTATACACCGAGTATGCTCCAGGATCTGCCTTCAGGTTTTGATTCGCCAATTGCTCCAGAAACGTATCGTGTGAATACGTGTCATTATCCCCGTACAATGTGGCATTGCTGCCAGTACTGCCCAGCAGACCGGAAGAATGATTCAACAGCATGCGTGGTGTGATTTGTTTGTAGCGATGATCTTTCATCTGAAAATCCGGTATATAGTTCACAACAGGCAGATCCAAATCAATCTTGCCTTCGTCAACTAACTTCATAACAGAAGCTGTGAGGAACATTTTACTCGTTGAACCTATGCCATAAATCGTATTTGAAGTAAGCGGTACTTTACCCTCTAAATCGTTCTTGCCTGTCTGACCAGACACTACGATCTCTCCGCCATCCATTAATGCATATTGCACACTGTTCGTACCGTACGTCTCCGTGAGCAACTTGGCTTTCTCCGCCACTATTTTCTCTGTTGGTTCATACTTCAGGTCGCTGCTGTTACCGGCAGTTGGTGCGGCCATGACTGACATTGGAGCCAACATCGTTAACACCAGAGTTAAGGCGGTGATTGAAGTTCGTTTTCCCTTTTGTCGTCCCATTCACATCATCTCCTGAATTTATTATGTTTTGGTATTAGAGTTCTTCTGGGTTTGCAAATTTTACCTCCGGATACTTGACGCTCGGTCCCTGAATCAGATCTCCACCCGTTCCTTTCAGCTGCTTGTTAAAGAAATCGAGTACATATTGATTCACGATGTTTGATCCTCTTTTACCATTGATGTCTCCTGTTATTCCGGACAGCTTAACCAGCTCCGAATAGAATTGAAGATCTGTGAAATTGAAGTGCTGGGTTCCTTCTACATAAATCACATTTCCCCCATGATTGATAACATTTTTCATAATGTGTAGCTCATCTGAAAGAAATTTAGTTACTTCATCATCCGAATTTCTATCCACTTCAAAATTGGCTAACCAGTCTTCAAAACTTCCCGATCGGATGAACATAAATGGCTTGTTTATATCATCTCTATTTTCCACTTCATATAATGACCCATCCATATTAACCCCGGCCTTGATTCTCTGATCTAGATAAGTTGCATTAAACGCGGTTGCCCCCCCAAAAGAATGCCCCATTGCGCCTATGTTATTTAAATCGATCTTACCTTTAAATTGACTTTCGATTGCACCTGAATTCAGCTTTTCGATTTGATCGATTACAAACTCCACGTCTTTCGTCCATATATTCCCTGTTTTTGTACGTTCCTCTAGTGTAGTCGTACTTTTTTTATAATCCGTTACACGGCCATCTGGAAAAAGGGTAGCAAAGGTGCTATACGTATGATCGATGGTGACCACGATAAACCCATGACTGGCCAGATTCTCGGCCTGCGATGCATGTAGAACTCTACTGGTTCCCATACCATGAGATAGCAGTATCACGGGATAAGGACTTGTAGAAGACAATATTTCACTATTTTCATAAGAGTTGGTTTGACTATACTTCCAATAGTCGAGCACAAATTCAGGCAGTTTTAAAGAATTAGAGAAGCTCTGAATATACTTTTTGAACCTCTCTTTATCTTTTGGAAACAGCGTGTCACGCTTGTTATTATTGCTGTTTTCAGTTGGGTACCAAACTTGAACCATTAGTTCCCTCTTATCGCTTTGATCTTCAGTGAAGCTTTCGTCTCTGTTCTGGTCCGTTAAATGAAATGTTTGAGTTCCCACTTTCTCTGGACCATCCGGCTTCGGCAAATTAAAGACAGGTAAGTATACAGACAAGGCAGTAGAAGCAACCAGCAGAATGACAATCAGGGAAGATAAACTATATTTCAAGAACTTCCCTATTTTTAGATTCATCATCTTTTCGGAATGTCTGAGTAAAACAATAATTATGAATAGAGCCGTCATGATATATACCAAAAGCAACTGCCATCTGTATCCCTCAACTAACAATTGAACTACGAGTATAACGCTACTTCCTATCCCCAAACCCAATCCTGTTTTCTTTGCACTTCTTTTAATAAATAGCAGGTCTACGAGTAAAGCAAAACAGGATAGAACTAACAGTATCTCAAATAATCTCATGTTGAATTCCTCTCTCTTTCATCACGGCAACGGCCGAAACCATATTTATTTTGCTTCGTTCATAAATGCTCTTACATCTTCAGCAATTTTTTTGAATTGAGTATGATGTAAATAATGTGAACCATCCATAGTGATGACTTTCCCATGTACTGAATCTTTGATCTGCCCTTCATGTAATGGGATCCATCCTTCTACCCCTTCATTATTCGCTTGTACAAAGAGAAGAAGTGGAAGATCTTTAGAGAAGCTTAAACCTTGAGCACCTTTAAAATTGGTATAAATATGATCCATCTCGTTTAATGAGGTGGGATTATACATGTTTTTATTCGAGATCATTTTCATCTGCTCAACCGTCTGTTCATCGAATGCAAGTCCCTCATAGGGGTCCGCACCCACTTTCATCATTAAT
The DNA here is from genome assembly GCF_038000415.1 of Paenibacillus sp. FSL R7-0198. Lineage (NCBI taxonomy): Bacteria > Bacillati > Bacillota > Bacilli > Caryophanales > Paenibacillaceae > Paenibacillus > Paenibacillus sp. FSL R7-0198. The sequence continues at coordinate 149,711 of NZ_JBBOCB010000002.1, forward strand.
CTTAAGAGACCTGTATTTCGGAGAAAAGCAAACGTTTTTAATGGGAACTTCGCATCTGTAATACTTGGTTGGGTGGAAACACTACTGTCAATACCGACAAAAGCAGTCACCTCACCCGGATATTTGTTCACATAATCAATGCCGTAAATGCCTGCAATAGAGTGACCCATAAGCATGTACTGATGAATATCAAGTTGTTGCAGAGCTTCATGAATTTCACTTACGATATTCTCTGTGGTTCTTTCTTTTTCAGTTTCATCACTTAATCCATAACCGAATGGCTCAACAGCAACCACTTTGTAATATGGAGATAATTCATCAATAAGCAGCTTGAAATCAAGCGCTGGTGTTGCTGTTCCATAACCGGGCAGAAGCACAATCGTTTCCTTGCCTTCACCTTGAATGAGCACATTCATATTTTTCCCGTCTACAGATACATGCTGACCGTAGGGCTCTATCTTTTTCGCCTCTGAATTACTACTAATCACATTTGTGATATAAACAATACCTAAAAATAGAATAATGGCAATTAAGATTGCGCCCAGTACTTTAAGTATAATATTTCGTACCTTCTTGACCCTGGTTCTGTTCTTGGCTTTTTTTCCTTCTGGTAGTGTCACTCTGATCTTCTCCTGTCTTGAACTGTTTGTTCGGTTGTCTTCTTTGCTGCTAATGAAATCTTATCCAATGAAAATGTACTCTCCGTGACGCCAATATGAACTGAATATGAATAAGCCAATCAATATTTATTGCTGCGTCATAAAACTCCTGAATTTTTCAGCGATTTCTTTGGCATGGGAACGGTATAAATAATGATTTGCTTCGAGTAGCACCATTTCACCATGTATAGAGTTCTCTATTAACTTCTCGTGTTCGGGAACCCAATTGTCCACTGCCGGATGATTCTTTTGAACAAAGAAAAGAACGGGGAGATCGACTGGGAACGTTAACTGTTCAGCTGCTTTAAAATTGGAATACATGCTTACAATCTCGTTTAATTGAGTTGAATTAAACATGTTCTTTTGTATCAAAATGTTCAATTGTTCTTTGGTTTGTTCATCATACGGTAGCCCAGCATATGGATCATCACTCATTTTCAATTGCAAACGTGGGAAACCCAAGTTACGGTACCATGTAATCGGTACGATTTCTGATGCTTCAACCTTCTGTTCACTAATCGCTGGAACACTGCTATCCAGCCCGACATATGTACTTACTTCATCTGCATATTTGTTCACATAATCCAGACTATAGATCCCCGAAATGGAATGACCCATGAGAATATACCGATCAATATGTAGACTTTGCAGCGCTTCGTGGATTTCACTTACGATATTTGCTGTGCTGCGTTCCTTGTCAGTCTGATCACTCAATCCATAACCAAAAGGTTCAACCACAACGACTTTATAATAGGGGGATAGTTCTGAAATAAGTGGCTTAAAATCAAGTGCAGGTGACGCTGTTCCAAAACCCGGCAGAAGTACAATCGTTTCCTCGCCTTCGCCTTGAATGAATACATTCATATTTTTCCCGTCTACGGATACATGTTGACCATACGGCTCCATTCTTTTTTGCTCCGAATAACTACTGATTTTATTAACGGTATATACGGTAGCTACAAAAAGTAGGATTACGATAACGATTGCGGCAAACACTTTAAACAAGATGTTTAACACTTTCTTTATTTTGCTTTTACTTTGTACTTCTTTCTCTGCTTGTTGATTCACATTCATCTGCTCCTATCCTCATCTGTATATTGGCCTAACAGGCTGCTAATAAAAGCCTAACCAACGAAGATGTACTCCCCATGACCATAATATGAACGGAGTATGAACAAGCAAAAAAAATGCCATGTGTAACATACAAGGAAGCTTGCATGTTACACATGACATGATAATTCGGTCTAGATACTCCGATGGATATTCTAATTCATTCACCTATCCTGTGAATCTAACTATCGGTTGGTGGATGGATGGGCAACGTGATCATAAAGGTTGTGCCTTGACCAGGTTCACTTTCCACTCGGATGTCACCCTGATGAAGCGATACGATCTGTTTAACGATTGCTAGTCCCATACCACTCCCGTCGTATTTACGACTGTGGGAACGATCTGCCTTGAAAAAGCGGTCGAATATACGCTTCTGGTCTTCCAGGGGAATTCCAATGCCCGTGTCGGATATTAGAACAGTCACATTTTTGAAATCCTCTTCGATACGGACTTTAATCATACCGCCATCCTTGGAAAACTTGATGCTATTTCCTATGATGTTTGTCCATACCTGATTTAACTGGTCGTGATCAGCCGTTACCTTCACGTTCTCCAAATCAAGCTCGAAATGAATGTTGCGCGCAGACCATTGCGGCTGAAGTGCCACGATGACCCGCCGGATCTGTTCATCAAGGCTTAACGTGGTGAGCCGTAGTTGCTGTGACTGCGATTCAAGCAAACTCAGCTTGAGCAGGCTATCGCTCATTTTGGACATTCGTTTCGCTTCAGAGATGATAATATCCAGATAACGGTTCCGTTCTTGTTCTGAGAGGTTTACTTGCTTCAGTGCCGAAGCGTAACCTGATATCGAGGTGAGAGGAGACTGAACCTCGTGTGAAACATTTGTAACAAATTCCCTGCGCATCTGCTCCAACTGCTTCAGATCATGCATCATTTCTTCAAAGCTGCGGGCCAACGTACCAATCTCAGTCGTTTGCTTAATGTTCAACTTGACGTTGAAATCTCCAGCTGCAATTCGTTTGGTTGCTTGGGTCAACTTCTTGATCGGTCTCACCAGATATACAGAAGCAACCAGGATTAACAAACTTCCTGTCATCAACGAACTGATTGCAAAGATCAAGCCCCACTTGACCACAAACGTGGCTGAGGGAGGTGAGAGTGTTTCCAAAAACATCGCTTTCGTTCCCATCTCCGTTTTCAAAGGCAACCCTAAAATCACCGTAGCGATCCCATCCCTCGTATCTTGAACAACGCCCCCAGCTAATACTTTCTTTAGTTGCTCACTCGTCACAGCAGCAGACTTATGTCCGTTAAGTTTTCCGTAAGACTCGAACTGACCGGAAGCTTCGTAAATTCGGATATGATAGGAATTGAGCTGCTTCATTCCACTTACGTACAAGTCCGCTTCACGTACTGGGAGGGTCTTATAGATCTGCACAACGTCTTGGCCAAAATTACGCAAGTTAATTTGAGCGTTTTGGTTCAATTTGTCCTCAAATATCCAGGTAGATACAAAAAATGAAATGACCGTACCAGCGATGACAGACCCCAGAAAGGTCAGGACCACACGAATATATATGGATCGGATCATTCGTAGACCTCAAGTCTGTATCCTAGCCCACGTACCGTTTCAATTCGAAAATCAGGTGTAGTTGCGAATCGTTCGCGTAGGCGCTTAATATGTACGTCTATCGTTCGATCATCTCCGGCGTAATCAATACCCCATATCTGATCGATTAATTGCTCACGTGTATAGACTTGTCCTGGTGTTCCAGCAAGCTTATACAGTAATTCGAACTCCTTAAGTGGTAACGTAAGCGACTCCGTGCCTCTCATCACCTTATACGTCTGACGATCCAGAATGACGTTGCCAAACTGGATTGTGTGTGTGGAGCCGATTTTGTATCGTTTGAGCAATGCTCGGACACGAGCGGTAAGCTCCAATGGATCAAATGGTTTGGTCAAATAATCATCCGTTCCCAGTTCGAATCCTTTCACCTTCTCCCAAGTCTCTCCTCTCGCCGTCAACATGAGTAGCGGGAGGTCGGGATTGGCTCTCCGGAGTTCCTTGCACAGTGCCCAACCGTCCATAACAGGCATCATAATATCAAGCACAACCAGATCCACTGGAGTTTCGCCATACACGGTGAGAGCTTCCTTACCGTCCGCAGCTTCCACCGTTGTGAATCCATCGTTTTTTAGAAATAAACAAACGAGTTCGCGAATATTCGCATCGTCGTCAGCAACGAGTATAGTAGCCATAGGTTTTTTCTGTCCTCTCCGTTACGTTGAAATATATAGTTCAACTTATATAGTAAATAGTAAAACCTCGTGCTTATAGTATATCTACAGCAAACATCGTATGCTCTTTCAACGTTCCCTGGATTGGCACAGGCTGTGACCCATTCTCCTTGAATCCTGCCTTTTGAAGGACACGGATAGAGCCTGTGTTTTCTGGTACAGCGCCAGCTTCGATTCGAGTAATTTTAGTTTCGTGTTTGGCAAACTCCAGCACACATTGCAGGGCTTCGCTCATATACCCTTTTCCTTGATGTAGAATATCCGTCACATAACCAACGATCCATTTTGGGGTAGAATCCAATATGATCTCGAACAAAGAAATTTCACCGACGAGTTCATCCGTTGTATGTAGAAAAATACCAAAAGAATAGCGATTTCCGTCTTCTCTCTTCTTGTTCCAGCTCTCAATAAGTGACCTTTGCCCTTCCAAGCTGTAGAAAGACTCATCCCGATTACTCGCTGAGATTTTCTCAATTTCCGCACGGTTACGAATCTGTAGATCCAGAAGCAAAGCGGCATCTTCCACATTCCAAAATCTCACATAGATACGTTCTGCACTATATTTCATTACATTATTCCTCCTCTATTACGTTAGGTCAAATGGGCTGCAATTTTCCTGTCATATCTCCCTGTTTGCCATCAGTGGATTCTACTTTGATTATATCAGGTCATTATACGAGTACGAGCGAATCAAAGAGAATTGTTTCGCCAGAAAATGCGGGGAATACGGCATGTCGTTGCGCAGCCAGGCGACAATGGTGCCGATCAGGGCGGAAGAACCGTACCAGATTGCAATCTCCTTATGAATACCAGATTCTTCGAGTTCATCCTCCATCTCCACCCGATCAATTTTGGCTTTGACCAGCGTACTCAACAATTTGAGCAGTCGTTCGGTAAAAATCGGTGTGCGCTTTGTAGCAAGTACGACCTTATAAAACGAGGCGTTCTCTGCAAAATGCTCCAGTAACTTGACCAAAACAGGCCAAGCCTCTTCCGTCCTATGCTTCTCAAAATGAGGGGCATATTCATCCACGATCCGTTCAATATGCTCAATCATCTCGTCGGCCATCTTCTCCATCATATCCGTAATATCTCGATAGTGCAGGTAGAAGGTTACCCGATTAATCGTCGCTCGTTCGGCAATTTTGTTGACTGACAACTTCTCAATATCCATTTCCTGCAGCAATTCAACAAATGCACCTCGAATTAACTGACGTGTTCGCAATATTCTTGGGTCCACGGCTGATTTCTTCTCGTCTTTCACGTGTATCCCTCCTTCAAATTTTGAACATTACAATTTTAAACGATCAGTCGTTTATTTTTGATTTAGACAACAAACTCATAATTTCTGTAAAATAAACAACGAAAACACATCATAACGTAAATTGTAATCTGACCGAATATGTATATAATTCAATAAATACAATGTAAACTATACAACACGTTGTAAATTTAGTCACGCGTGGATTGAAAGGATGAAAAGGATTGAGTCAGGCTAGAGTACAAGAAGAATTATCCGTAAAGAAAGGCCCCATCCTGTTTATCATGATTTTGGGAGCCTTCCTTGCAACGTTGAATCAAACGATCATGAGTGTCGCTACACCGGAACTGATGGGTGATTTTAACATCTCCGCCGCAACAGCACAATGGTTAACGACAGGTTATATGCTGGTGAACGGGGTACTTATCCCCATTACGGCTTACTTCATGCAACGCTTTTCAACCAAGCAATTATTCCAAGCTTCAATGTTTATTTTCCTGATTGGTACCATCGTATCCGCCCTTGCAACCAACTTCGGCACATTGCTGACAGGACGCATGATTCAGGCAGCGGGCGCGGGCATTATCATGCCGCTCTTGATGAACGTTATTTTGACCTTGTTTGCTCCTGAAAAACGAGGATCAGCCATGGGTATGGTTGGTTTTGCGATCATTTTCGCCCCTGCAATTGGGCCTACACTTGCCGGTTATATTCTGGAGAACTACTCTTGGCAAACGATGTTCTACGGCATGATACCCTTAACTCTTATTGTCATTGCCTTTGCGTTTGTATACCTGAAGAATGTATCCGAACGAGTTAGTACGAAGTTCGACACCATCAGTGTGGTACTGTCCACCATCGGATTCGGCGCATTGCTGTATGGCTTCAGCAGAGCAGGAAGTCTGGGATGGTCAAGTGCAGAAGTACTTATCTGTATCGCTGCTGGTATAGTTGCTCTTGCACTATTCACATGGCGGCAGCTCGTTTCAGATACTCCGCTGCTTGATCTGCGGGCTTTCAAATACAACATGTTCTCCCTGACCACGGTCATTAGTATCGCAATTACGATGATCATGTATGCTGACATGATGTTGCTTCCCTTGTACCTCCAGAACGCACGTGGTTACACTGCACTGGAGTCCGGATTATTACTGCTCCCGGGTGCTCTTGTCATGGGCTTCCTGATGCCTGTAGCCGGAAAATTGTTTGACCGATTTGGAGCAAAATGGCTGGCTGTTATCGGGATGGTGATCACCATCGTGACGACAATTGGTTTCATCGACTTAACGGATTCAACCAGCTATGGTTACCTGGTATTAATGTCAACTGGCCGCCGAATTGGTATGGCTCTGCTCATGATGCCGATTCAGACTGCGGGGCTTAACCAACTGCCACCAAGACTTGGTGCACACGGTACAGCTATCTCCAACACCGTCAGACAAGTAGCTGGCGCTGTAGGTACTTCATTGCTCGTGAGTGTCATGACCTCCCGTACAACGGCACACGTACAGGATATGATGGCCACTGGTGCAGCCAATGGTCTCAGTCAAAAACAGCTTGCTACAGAATCCATGATCCAGGGTATCAATGATGCTTATGTTGTTATCATCGGTATCGCTGTTGTGGGATTGGTTCTTTCCTTCTTTATCAAACGTACCAAACAAGCCAAAGAGGAAGAAATCAAACAGGTGGTAAGACAAAAAGTTTCTATGAACTCAAATTAAGGTGTCCAGCCTCATAATTGCTTGCATAACAAAGCGGCAGATCAAGACGTTTACGTCTGATCTGCCGCTTTTTAGGTTGTATCCCGTATGATTCCTTCTCACTCCGCAACGATCTTCACTGGCAGATGGGTCAAAGACTGTCCCGGAGCTGAAGTGACCAGATTACTCTCCAGATCAAAGGACTCCGCTGGTTCAATCCGAGCAATCTTCTCCACAAATGCTGTCAAGGCGATACTTAGTTCCATTCTTGCCAGTGGGGCACCTAGACAAAAGTGTGGGCCATTACCAAAGGTAAGGTGCTTTTTGTTATTCCGACGATGAATGTTTAGATCAAACGGGTCTTCAAACATCTGCTCGTCCATATTGGCTGCACTCATCCAGGAGATGACGACATCCCCTTTTTTCAAGTCTACTCCGAGCAGTTGGTTATCCTGCTTCACTGTCCGATGTCGCTTGGCATTGTGGAACCGATAACGAAGCATTTCTTCCACTACGAGCGGAACCAACTCGGGATTCTGTCTTAGTTGGCCATACAGACTCGGGTCATCGTACAGGAAGGAATAGAATGTATTTGAAACCATATGGCTTGTTGTCTCAATACCAGCTCCGAGCAGAAGCATGGTCGTGCGAACAACCTCATCCTCCGTGAACTTCTCCCCCTCAACATCAACGTTCAACAGATCCGTAATGATATCCTGACCAGGATGGGACCGTTTATGAACCACAACAGGATACAGAAATTGATAGTACTCTTGCGCTGCAGTTTGTTTTTTCAGTTCACTCTCTTCAGCAGTCTTCGGATTGGTAGGTTGAAACAGAATATCTACCCAGTTCTTGAAGCGATGACTGTCTGTGAGAGGGATGCCGAGCAGATCAGCCATAACCATCGAAGGCAGCGGAGCAGCCAACGCTTGAACAATATCAATGGTCGTATTCGGCTCAATATCTGCTACCAGCTGCTCTGCAATGTTGCGAATACGTGGCTCCCAGTTCTTCAGACTACGCGGTGTAAAAGCAGCAGATAACAACGAACGACTTTTTTGATGACGGGGAGGATCAATACTTGATATGTTTAATTTGTCTGGAGGTGTGCCTTCATTGTTTTTCGCTCCAACGGCAATGGTCGTCCGGGTTCCTTCGGCTGAAAAATACTCATGATTACTGAGGACCTGCTTCACATCATCGTATCTGAACACATTCCAGGTGTCTGTATCTTCGTGATAGTACACAGGATGCTCGGACAGCATTTTTCGAAACCAGTGAAGTGGGAAAAACTCTTCTGATCTGGACTGAAACCCCGTGATGTCCTCAACACGTATCACTTCTTTATACATTTGGAATCCACCTCTCAGCATAGTTTCGTGATTGGTTACATGGGTACCTGAATTGACAGTTCAGCACCTGATTCCATTTTATACCATGAGTTCATTTATTGATATAAACCATTTGAACTAAATCAGAAAAACCCCTTATTATAAGGGGTTTTTGTTTTATACGTATCGTATATTATTCTGTCGCTGTTTCAGAGAGATCAGCGATACGAACCGATCAATCGCCTAGTTTCGCCAATGCTTCCTGTAGCTGATCCAGCTGTGCAGACAAGGTTTCAACCAAGTTCTGCGTTTGGCGTGCCTTCTCCATTAAGACTTGCTCGTCCGAACCCTCTTTCGATGCTTTACCGATTGGTGATGACGACAATTCCGACAATTCGCTTTTGTATGTTTCTTGTTTCTCTAAAGCTATGCGCAGTTCTTCTTTCGTCGTACCGATCTGATGTTCCAGATATATGATGTCGGACGAATTCGCTCCATCGGATAAACGTTGTGAATATGTCATGACTCACCTCTTTTAATTTCATCCATTGCTTTGCCAACAGCATAGGGCTCAATATCGATATCCAGCTCCATGCCAAGAGCTAATTTCGCCAGTTGACTCCCGATAAAAGGACCCATGGTCAATCCAGAGGCTCCAAGTCCATTCGCGGTAATCAGACCTTCCCAGCCTGGGACAGCCCCCATTACTGGCAGAAAGCCTGGCGTGAACGGACGGAACCCAACTCTTACTTCCTGGAATGTGCTATTGGCTAGCCCCGGCGCCAGTTCCAGACCTTTATTCAAAACTTCCTGCATGCCTCCTGCAGTTACTCTTGTATCATAACCCTCCACATCATTTTCATGAGTGGCTCCAATCACAATCTTCTGTTGATCAAAGGCCAAGAGATATTGGTCAGAAGGTGGCATGATCACAGGCCAGCTGCCTGTATCCTCCCCATCCGTGACATGTAGATGCATAATTTGTGCCTTTTGATAATGCACTTTAAAGTGTAACCCGAGCGGCTTCAGCAGTTCGTTGGCCCATGCACCTGCACAGACAACGACTTCATCTGCCAGGAAACTCCGATCATTAACACTCACACCAACGACCCGATTTGCTTCGAATTGAAGCGTGGCGTCTCCATGAATCACTTCCGCTCCATTTCGCTGTGCAGACCGGATTAAGGCATCACGCAGCGCCCTTCCATCTATACGTGCAGCACCGCTGATATGTACCGACTGATAACGTTCATCCAGCAATGGAAAACGTTCATGGGTTTCTTTTACATCCAGAGGTGTGATGTCGCCAATCTCCGGTGCATCTGCTTTGCGAAGATGGGCCCGCTCTTCCATCTTGTTGATTTTGTCCACATCCGTATGAATACTGAGCGCACCCACTTGAGCATATCCGGTTTCCGTTTCTCCTTCACCCTCAAGCTCCGCTATGATGCCAGGATAGAACCGCGCACCAGCCTTGGCGAGCTGATACCAGTCCTGATTACGTCGCTGTGACAGCCATGGACAGATGATACCAGCAGCTGCATCCGTTGCCTGTCCTATATCTTTTCGGTCTATGATGATGACCTCTGCGCCATGTTTGGCTAATTGATAGGCTGTTGATGCCCCCAGAATACCCGATCCGACTACGATGACTTTCTTCATGTTTGCATTCCTTTCTTTAATCACTCATTCGTTATAGCGTATAACGTTTCGCATTCTGTTGGCAAGGCAGGCGTACTTTAAGGTCCATATAGAGGCTGATCAGACCACTGTTCATACTCATTCATCCAAGAAATAATTGTTGAAACATTTATATGAAAACGTTTTATATATTGCCCGTCATTCAATTAAAATTATTCCATTTATGTAATATAATTCTTTCTAGGTTTCTTTTAACTCTGTAACCACGCCACTTACGCACATGATCCTTTAACGAAAAGAGGAATAACACGACGATGCCGAAACCTAGCATGGGGAATCCGCTGGATACCGATATGCCGCTCATGATTACAGGGCAAAACCAGTTGACCGTTGATGAATTGATGAATTGGAGCGACCATTCACGGGATTACAGCATTGTACAGTGCATCGGAGGAACAGGGCGAATCGCAGCAAAGAATCATGAATTTTCGATCAAAAAAGGGACCGCTCTTATTTTGTTTCCCGAGGTAACCTACCGTTACCACAATCTGAGTGATTCATTACGATTTGATTGTCTGTCTTTCAATGGCTATTTGTTGCCACGGTTCTTGCATACCTTGCAGATCGGGGAGCTGCGCGCCTTCAAGCCGGATGGAATGCTTCATATCCTGTTGCGTGAAATTACGTTGGCGCTGCAGTCCCGGCACAAGGATCAGATCTGGCACGTATCCGCATTACTGTACATGCTTTTGGTCAGATTAACCATTGAAGGTGAACGCTATAGTGCTTACGAACGTTCTGATGCCCGATTAAGATTGGATGAACTCATTACTTTTATCAAACAAAATTATCATCAGGATATTTCTCTCCCCATGTTGGCTGAGCAGATGGATGTTACCGAGCAGCACCTGAATCGGATATTCAAAAAAGAATTTCAAATGACTCCACTGGAGTATCTCATGAGGTATCGGTTGTTGAAAGCAAAGGAAATGCTCATCGAAAATGACGCTACAACCGCTCATGAAATAGCCAAAGCCGTTGGTTTCAACAGTGCCAGTTACTTTGGATCTGTGTTCAAAAAATACGAAGGGATCTCTCCTATCGAGCTACGCAAGCAGTATCTGGATTAAAGCGCCTCCATATCGATCTCGGCCAGCGAGGATAACCGAAGTTCATGCATGGCGAATTCCAGACCACGCGTTACCTCGTTAGGCACGATGATACAACGAATACCTGCGGCATTGGCTGCCTTCAAGCCATTAGGTGAGTCTTCGAACACAATCGCTTCGGAAGCCTCGATCCCAAGACTCTGGAGAGCAAGAAGGTACAGTTCAGGGTCCGGTTTCACTCGCTTCACATCCTCAGATGTATGAACAACTGTAAAATAATCGAAAATGCCTAACTTCTGCAAGTAACCATGCACCCAGTCTCGTGTGGAGCTGGAAGCAACCGCAAGCTGAATCCCCTTCTCCCTCGCAGACTGAAGCAATTCATACACCCCTGGAAGAATGGCGGCCTGTCCCAAATAGACTTCGTATTTCTGTTCAGAGAGAAGTTTGATATGATCATGATCTATCTTTTTTTGGAGCGCCTGCTCCAGATATAGAAATGGATGAAACTCCTCAAAGGATGTCCCCACATTTTTCGACCATAGCTCCAGACCAAGTTCCACTCCGTGCTCTTCATAAATATCGCGAAATGCATAGTACCAAGGCGTCTCTGTATCCACAATGAGTCCATCAAAATCAAATATAAATGCTTTTACCATGAACCTGTTCTCCCTCCAATGATCGGCCGGGGGAGCGGATTAGAAACGTGCGGTCAAGTCAGGATGAGTAACGTTCACTGATAAAAAGTGACTCGTACAGCCCGTTCCAGTCGGCGATTGTACAACTAATCCAGCTCGAAGTTCCCCCTGAATCGGCATGCCGAAATATCGAATTAGTTTCCACTCTTCCCCATCGGGTGAATAAAAGAATGATATGCAGTCCTCTACTTTGCGTATACGCAGATAGGGATTAGGTACGGAGACTTCAACCGAATTACAATCATCGGATGAACCATCACGTGTCACCACCGACACGATGGTAGGCACTTTTCCATCATACTCAAAACAAATTTTGCACCAGTTAAGATCATCCGCCATCACCATCAGACATCCGGAATCATATTGATTTTTCATATCAACGGTTAATTGGGTTGTAATTTCAAAATCGCCAGGCACAGGCATGAACAAGAAAGGAGCAGTTGCACGAATGTGCTTGCCCGCAGGGTCCTGGAAAAAGTCGGTGTCCGCCTTCGCTTCCACCAGCACACCTCCCTGATCTGTAAAGGACCAGCTTTCGGGCTCGTTCATCCAGCTCCATTGCTTCCGTGCTTCTGTTGTCATTACGTTAGTCATTTGTTAGCAGCCTCCCAAGTTAAAATATGTTCTAGAGGTAGTTCTAGTTTTTTTCTGTACTACATATTCGCTCCAAATACAGTAAACCCCTTTTTCTACATATTTTTGTAAGGTTTCAGCACTTGGGAGTGCTTTTGTGGATCTGGCAGGAAGAACATAATGACCATGAGTACGATGTATAGACCAAGAATGACACTGAACAACAGGGTTGGATTGTGATGGTAGAGCAAACCCGTCAGGTATCCCGATGGAATGGCTGTCAGCGTCATGACCGTCTGCACAGCCGAGAACATGTCGGCTTTCTCATGCGTCCCCAATCGGTTCATCAGCAGGGAATCCCGGTACGTCTGCAAAATGAAGTTCCCCGCAGCGAGCACAATTAACGTGAGAAACAGCATGCCTATATTCCCCACAGGGATCAATAGAAACAGAATGGCTCCAGCCGTGCTAAGCACGATGGAAAAACCAACATACTTTTCTTCCGAACGCCGTTTCAGTCGCGGAATGATGACCAGATAGAGCAGCATGACGGTTACCGCAGTCACTACTGGGATAAACGAAATGACACGGTCATCAAATTTCAACTGTTCCTTGAAGAAAATAACCTGAAAGAAATTCAGTTGCAGAATCAGATTGGATAACACCGTAATCAGAATAATCGGAAAAAGTCTCCGTTTGTAGAACGATTTGCCGAACAGACGCAGACTGGAACCCAAGCTCTGAAGCACGCGGGTTTTACTATGCAATCCCATAAGTTCCTTGCCGACCTCGGTCTCATCCGTGTATCGGTTACGAATGAAGAACATGGCGGTCATGAGGATGCCCCCGACAAAATAAATGCTAGCCAAAGTAGGTACAATACCAAAATCAGCAATGACAACTCCGGCAATCGGCGTAAGAACCCCAGCCCCTGTAATAATCATGTTGAGGATGGCAAACACCTTGGATCGTTTGTGTTCCTCCACATCCTCTATGATCAGACAGTTAAAGGCGACCGTTACAAACTTGGATGTTGCGTTCAGTAAATAAGCGATCAGGAACAGCCAGAAGTTCTGGGAGAAGGCCCAGATGAACATGGGAACACTCCAGGCAAGCAGATCAAAGATCAGCGTTGTTCGTTTCCGGCCCAGCTTATTCGTAATGGAACCCGCAAACAATTGAAAGATAAAGGCAAAATAAAGATTCACCGAATTGATTAAACCGATTTCAATGTCCGAAAGTCCGGCTTCCTTCATATATAAAGGAGCGTAGAAGAGAACGATCGTGCCCGGAATGGCCCATACCGGTTCGAGTAAAATGGAGTAGCGTGGATTCTTCGGCAAATCTTGAAGCAATTTCAATCGATATCCCTTCCTTCTGCGGTTTTCACCGCTGCGAATTCCAACTTCTCGCAGCGGCAAACCCGCTAATGTCTACATGCTTATAGTACCTCTTATAGAATAAGAGCTGTTTTGACTGAATTCATCGGCAACTTCTCTCCAGTGTGCATGTCATAACCAATCGTTCCATTAAAGGCCTGTTCATAATCACTCAGCAGTTCCTTGGCTGTCACCATCTGTTCCAGTTCCGGGATGCTTTGGGCAAATTTCAGTGCCGTACTGATCATCGAGTGATTAGCAACTGCACCGATGATACTAATTCCATCATTAATGACGGCTGTTGATTTGAACGTTACCTCATAGCTGTCGTCATATCCCATAGGAATAATTTTGCCGCCTTTGGCAATCAGCTCAAACCCCACATGAAGCTGGTTACCAACCGCGTCCACTACAATATCAAACTTTTTGTTATTATTGATCTCGTAAACTTTATCCAGTGTCAGATCCTGAGGATAGAACACATGATCCGCGATCCCTGAAGCGAACTCTTTGCGGTATGGATCAACTTCCGTGCCTACAGTAAGCCTTGCCAATCGTTTGCTAACAAGCTGACACAGGGAACCGATTGCACCCGAACCGAGGACCAGTACGGAGTCACTTGGCTTAGTCCCTGCTTTCATAAACGTCTGAAGTACACATCCCAGTGGTTCGATCATCATGGCCGTTTCCCAACTCATGGAATCCGGGATGGCATAGATATACTTTTCGTCCCCAACAAAATATTCAGCAAAGGTTCCGTGTGTCGTCATCCCTACTTGATAGTCATCAAAATTCTCGCAGTAGATGAACAGACCCTCACGGCAGTATGAGCAGGTACCGCAAGATTGCGTGGGATCAACCAATACCCGATCACCGATCTTGAAACCACGAACGTCGTCGCCCACCTCAACCACTGTGCCTACGCCTTCATGACCAATGATCGTTCCTTTATTCGCCGGCACTTTGCCTTTGACAATATTCAGATCTGTCCCGCAGATGCCGGAACCATAGATTTTAATTTTTACCTGGTTTGGCTTTTGAATGGTTGGCTCCTCAATCTCCTGGTAAGTCACCTGTTTAAGATCCTGATATACGAGTGCTTTCATTGAATAATTCCTCCTAGTCGATTTTCAATTATGATCTATGGATTAAGCTTCAAACGTTTTCGAAAGTTGCATCGCATGAAGATGTTCCTGCTTCTGAATCTCTTTCCAGTCTGACAGGATCTGCAACAGCGCTTCCTCGACCCACAACAATTCTTCCCGTGTATGGGCATCGGAGAAAATAAAGTAACCCTTGGTGAAAATGCCGAAGTGAGCCATTCTCTTCACCATGAACTCGCGGAAAGGATCTGTCTGGAAGTTATCTTCAGCTAAGGATTGAATGCAGAAGCTTGCATACGTCCCTCTCACTTCCAATTGATCCGTCAATCCGAGTAACACAAGTTCGGATTCCAGACGATCCATGATCCGGGTTGCCGGATCACGCCAGGTCGGCCATACTTTCGCATTTTTCATTAATCGTTCACAGGCAATGGCTGCCGCGAGCGCTGTCGTTTCGCTGGAATGGGCATTACTGAATCTGACCTGTCCCGACAAAGACATCAAGTGCTCAGGCCCCATAACCACTGCGAGCGGTAAACCGTTGGCCATACCTTTAGAGATACAGAGCAGATCAGGCCAGATGTCATATTCTCCTGCTGTAGCCTGCTTGCCCATTCGAATACCGGAAGTGACCTCATCAAATATAATAATGATGTCCAGAGAGCGACACAGGTTTACGGCTTCCTCCAGCGCGTCCCTTTTCCACTCGTTGGGGCACAAAACAATACATGCGATATCCTCGGGAGATGAGGTAATCTGGGCCTCAATTCGCTCCACAGTAGGTTTGTTGACCCAGATCGTTGAACGCTCGATATCCACCGGGATGCCACGTTCTTTCGTCTGGCCACCATAATAGCCGTAGGCAGACCAATCGTGCCACCCATGATAAGCCGTCGCAATAACCTTGCTCTTACCACTTGCAGCACGAGCCAGACGTACAGCTCCACTCACTGCATCGGCCCCACTCTTGGTAAAGCGAAGCGATGGATAACGACCCTCGAACCGCTCCAAAATCAACTCGGCGCATTCAAGCTCAATGTCGGCAGGCAGAGAAAAGCTTGTCCCTTTTTTCAGCTGGTGAATGACGGTTAGTTGGACTTCATGCCTCGCATGGCCCCAAGACGCCGTACCCATGGCCATCTCGCAATCCAGCCATTCATTCCCGTCGATATCTGTAAATCGGGATTTGTAAGCCTCTGCACAACATACGGGTGTATGCCCGGGAAATAAACGTTCAGGTGCTTTGGCTAAAGTGCTGCATCCGCTCGGAATTACCTTTTCGACTTGTTCCAACCACTCCAGATTCCGGGTAAATCTTACGGCACGATCGAGCGTGCTCTCTTTTTCTTTCACCTTAAGTACCTCCCTGTTTATTTTCGTTGTGAGTGAATTACCGAACTTTGGTTCCAGGCCAGCATCCATCGTAGATGCGGTCCATTGTGATCACATTGCCATACAAGTCAATGATCAGATCCTTGGCTCGATGAGCATGTCTCATCTCAATCCAGTAGCGGTTCTCCAGCAAACGGGCGAAATTGTCCACCAAAAACAGTAACCGGTTCTCACTATGAATCAGTTCCTTGCCCAGTACCTGTGGCAGCCAGATGGCTCCATTGGAATTGAAGCGGTTTGAATAGTCACGTACTTCGGCTACATTTGCAAATTCAGCTTCCTCCAGCTTAGTCCAGAATGTATCGGCATCACTTCGAACCTCGGCAAGGTCAATCCCAACAATCGGCAGATGCTGGTATTCCCCTTGGCTTTCCAGCTGTGCTTTCAGATGACTGAAAACGAATGGCCACACATCAGCCTCGATCTGACCGCCCCACTTTTTCCAGAAGCGTGCCAGATTGTTCTTGCGGTTGAAGTTGCGGTGAATGCCGCTGCTGCGTTCCCAGTGATACGCCTGAATATTCGGGTTAATGACCGTATCGTATCCCGCAGCTCGTGCCCGCATCTGATAATCAAAGTCCTCGTATCCGTTAAAGAACTTCTCATCGAGGTTGCCGATGGTCTCATACACCTCCCGCTTCATGCCAAACATGGCGAACACCACCAGTTGAACAGAAAAGGTTTCTTTTGGTATATCATCAGGAGATGCGTTCAGGAACAGGTGTCGGCCGATGGTGTCCGCAAAAGCAATGCCGCAATGCTGCACGCCTCCGGTTTGCGGATACAACAGAACCCCTCCAATCATGCCGATTGTAATATCGCTATCCAGTGTCTCTTTCATCATCGGTTGCCAGTTCGGTTGAAGAATGGTGTCCGAATCCAGGAAGAAAATGTACTCTCCCTTGGCTAGACTCAGTGCGCTATTAATCGACACGGCGCAACCGAGTGGAAAATCATGCTGAAGAATCTCGATGGTCACACCTTCTCTTACTTCTTGCTTCAGTTTATCCAGATGTTGAAAGACTGCTGAGCCGGAACCATCGTTGATGAAAATAATCTGAGTGGATGGGCTTACCGTCCGGAGCAACGAATCTGTGAACAGGTTCAAAATGTTATAGTCCTGGTTGACTGGCACAATAATGGTGTAAAGCATGGAATCCCTCCTGATTTGGGTTGATGGAATGAGTACTTGAGCTGATTTTGAAATGCATAATTGCAGGTAGTTCTGTCCGGCCTCCTTGTTTGAATATTTTGTCTTTATTTGGTAATGATTTGAATCTACTAGAAATTTATATCATTTTTTGTAAACTGAAAATCTTAAATTCTGAACTCTATTAATATTTGAATATGTGAGAAAATCAAGTCTTTGCAGCTTGCACACTGAGAAACGCTGTTGTGAACGCAAAAAAACACCCCCAAAGAGTCTGCGTATCATACGATACGGTTGATTCTTTGGAGGTGCTTTCGTATTAAAATCTATATTTTTCGTTGGATATGCCCTGACCTAACGCTGCTTAAATCCATGATAAAACGTATCCACCACAAGCGCAGGGGCTGCTTTTCTCGCGATATGACCACTCACAACTTGTTGCCACGTCAGGAACATGATGGAATACAGCACATCGACAATCCAGGTTTTATCAAGATCGGAGCGGAAGTAACCTTTCTGTTGTAACAGACCGACCGCATGCAGTACAGGTTGTCTCAGTTTCATATCTGCTCCCTCAATCTCGGGATTATAGTTAATGGTGGTGTCATGAGCCAGAAAATAAATTTTGTCGCCTAATGGAATCAGTGCCTCGATCAGCTCAGGTATGTATTTTTCACATTGCTCTTCATCCAGTTGAATTTCTTTCATGGTCTCACTGACCACCTCGATTGCGCGTAATCCCAGATGAACCATGAGCTGTTCGCGGCTTTCCACGTATCGATGTAACGTCGCGATCCCGATTTTTGCAGATTCTGCAATTTCATTCATGGAAGCATTCGGTTTTTCAATCAGCAACTTGGTGGCCTCGTCCAAAATGGAATGAAGCCTAGTTTGTTTGATTGTAGTCATTTCTTTTTTCATTGTATTACACCTCTTGGCGAGTATAGTTCAACAATTGATCTGATCATCCATCATATGATTGGATTAGACTATAAAATTATAGCATACTTCCTCACGAGTAAAACTAAAAGCCGCCATTTGGCGGCTCTTAGCATCGTTATCTTTCCCGTTACTTACAGTTCGATGATTCTCGTTGCAATATTTGTACAAAATTCACGATCATGCTCTACAAAAAGCAGGGTTGGCGAGTATTCCAGCAATAAGTCTTCGATCTGCATACGTGAAATGACATCTACAAAGTTGAGTGGTTCATCCCAAATGTGCAGATGAGCTTTCTCACTAAGACTTTTGGCAATGAGCACTTTCTTTTTTTGACCTGCACTAAACGTTGAGATATCTTTCTCCAATTGCAGTCTGGAAAAATCCAACTTTCGAAGTATCGATTTAAACAGACTTTCATCAATCCCCTGTGTGGCCGCATACTCAGATAAATATCCTCCGAGATCGGACGTGTCCTGCGACACATACGAGATTTTAAGCTGATGATCCTTACGGAAAAGACCTGTATAAGGGATATCTTCACCACAGATCAGTTTGAGAATGCTTGATTTTCCAGATCCATTTTTACCGTATAGGGATATACGATCCCCTTTTTCAACCGTGATACTGACATCCTTACACACCGTATTGGAGCCGTATGAGATCGACACATGTTCCAATTCGACAAGTTCATGCTTGTGAAAATCCAGCTGATGAATCTGTAGACGTTCTGCACTCTCGATATTTTTGAGAAGTTTGGATTTCTCCTGAATCGCAGATTGCTGCCTTTGTTCGATATTTTTGGAACGTTTCATCATTTTGGCAGCCTTGTGCCCAATATATCCTTTATCCACCTTGGAACCGGAATTTCTCGTACCATTTTTGGTTTTTTCAACTTCATGCGACCATCCACCGGTCCGTTTGGCTGAATCGGATAAACGTTTGATATCCTTTATTAATTTCTCATTACTCGCAAGTTCAAACTGATCTTGCCTTCTTTTATTTTCCCACCAAGCGGAAAAATTGCCTTTCTGAATCTCGATGTTACTCTTATTGATGGAAAGGATATGGTCCACGCTGTGATCCAGAAACGCCCGATCGTGAGATACCAAAATAAATCCACTCTTGCTGCGGAGATAATCACCTACAATTTGTCTCGCATGAAGATCAAGATGATTGGTAGGTTCATCAATGAGCAGAAACCGATTATCCTTCAGGAACAAAGCAGCCAGCATCACCTTTGTTTGTTCTCCGTTGGATAACGTATCAAAAGGCCGATACAACACATCTTCTGACACTTTTAACAGGTTAAGCTCGCGCACAACTTGCCAGTGCAGATATTCAGGATGAATCTGGCCGATGACATCGACGGTCATAGCTCCCTTATTCTCTACCTGGTAAGGAAAGTATTCAAAGCTAACATTCGCAGAGATATGTCCGCTGTATTCATATTTGCCAAGTAACAGATTGAGGAAGGTTGTTTTGCCTCTGCCATTCCTTCCGGTAAAACCAAGTTTCCAATCCGAGTCCAACTGAAAACTAACATTTTCAAATATATTATCGTAACTGCCATCATAGGCAAAGGTCAGGTTGGTAACGTTAATTAAAGACATACAGATCATCCTTCTTATGTGAAATATAAAAGTAAACTGACGGGATTTCACCATCGAACATGGCATGGATTCCCTCACTTTAATATTTGAACATAATCAGAATTTAGATTCGCTTATACAATAAAAGAACCTGGCCGATATACATTCAGCGCCAAGTAGATCTATGCATAGGAGGACAAAGTGTCGGATTCTGATTAGTAATATTGTGAACCATGCCACTGTTCATGTTCGTTGACAGGTCCACATAAACATCCACAACCTCTAATTCAGTCATCACTTTACCACCCCTTTACAAGCTCACAATTTGAATACAGAAAACTTAACATGGAATACAACATGGGTCAAGGCACCCTTCTCCCATATTGGCGTGTAGGGATTAATATAAATATCCTAAAAAGTCGAGTTCCCCTTCACCCCATGGCAAGCTTCCCACTTCTTTAATCATTAACCCCTCTACCTTTTGAGTTCCAACTCCAATTGTGGTTAAGGTTTCATGATCAATTTTCAACCACTTACAAGTGTTGCTCACCGTTTTGAATCCATTTTTGCTGTACAATTCCTCATGATCAGCAAATAAAAGGACAAAATCAACACGCCCTTTGGCCAACCTTTCCACTTCGGATATTAACAAAGAAGCGATTCCTTGAGAGCGAATAGCCGGAGAAACACACAAATCGATTATCCCCAACACTCTTATGGGTGTTCCATTCAAATTCATCATCCTGTAATCTAGTCCGACATGCCCAACTAATTGGTTATCAGGGGTAAATGCCAACACTCTGCCATGTGGTATTTGCTTAAAGAACAATCTGTCTGTTGGATAAATCACTGGAAAACTGGCAACAAGTAATTCTCGAAGAAGAGTTGACCACTCTTCACTTAGATCCACATCATATGTCTGAATTAATTTCAAATAAATATCCTCCTTAAGTCAAGCCATTCTGCCCTTTGCTTGGGTTATCAGCCTTACACACCTCTACGTAAATTTTGATGATGTACTCATCGGGATTACTTTCTGCAAAATAAGTGAGCAGGTCCAGTGCATATACATGTCCACAGACTTGGAGTCCCTCTTTTTCTATCTCCTCTTTCATGAGGGAATACGTCTCCGGCATGCTTTCGTATGAACCTCGATGATTCATGACGGCATACATCCCTTTGGGCTTAATCCATATCGTTTCCCCTGGAATGGGAGTTTTTATTTTGTTGCCAAAGTAATCCGGATAGTATTCTCCTGCCTCATAGTGCTCCTGACGTAAGATCGTCCATACCGGAAATTCATAGTCGATCATCTGTTCATCACAATGGGTCCTGTATTCAATGAACTTACGGAAGAATTCCTTATCCCCATCCCCTTGCTCCAGTTGAACAGCAATAAAATACTCCAGCTCACATTGTTCAATATGCAGCCCTTCAGGAGAAGCATCCGTGGCTTGTTTCGTCATTTCAATGGCACCACTTAGCAGCTTTTGCATACGTTTGATTCGTTGTTGCTCCAACTCAAGTGCCTTTAATTTCTGTTCAAATAGCTCAATTAACAATGGTGTATTCTGATTTTGAATAAATGACTTAATCTCTTGGAGTGAGCTTCCTGCCTTCTTCAGCACATGTATGACATCCAGCACATACGTTTGTTGCATACCGTAGTAGCGGTAGCCCTTGGCATTGATATATTCAGGCTTTAACAGCCCAATCTCGTCATAATGAAACAAGGTATGTTTGGTCACTCCGCAGATCTTGGCAAATTCACTGGTGGTAAAGTGTTGTGCGTGATGTCCAGCCATCTTAGGGCCCTCCGTGTACATATGTGGTCTAAGTTATAAAAGTATAAATGCATTATAGTGTGTAAATAAAGATTTGACTATAGGGTTACCCGATAGTTTAGTCTAAAATTGTAAGTTATTCATATCGCCGGAGGGAAACATGTCAAAATTCAAACGTTGGATGATTCTTGTTATTGTCTCAAGTGCACTATTACTCATTGTCATGGATATGACCATCCTGTACACCGCTTTACCCAGCTTGACCCATGATCTCGGTGCATCTGCTTCGGAGAAATTATGGATTCTGAACGGTTACTCCCTTGTCATGGCGGGTCTTCTTCCTGCAATGGGAACACTCGGGGACCGTGTTGGTCATAAAAAAATATTTACCCTGGGCTTGCTCGTCTTTTCTGCTGCTTCTCTTGCTGCTGCCTTTTCTCCAGTACCGGCTGTACTAGTCATGAGCAGAATTCTTCTAGCCGTAGGTGCATCCATGATGATGCCAGCGACATTGTCGATTATCAGAGTTACGTTTAGGAATGAGCGAGAACTCGCACTGGCGATCGGCATATGGGGTTCCATTGCATCAGGTGGTGCTGGACTGGGACCGATTGTTGGTGGACTGCTTCTTCAACATTTCTGGTGGGGCTCTGTGTTTCTAATTAACCTGCCTATCGCTATTCTTGCGTTTGTATTCGCCTTGAAAATGATTCCTAAACACCATGGGGATGCGTCGAAAAAGTGGGACTTCACCAGTTCCATTCAGATCATGATTGCCATGGTTGGAATTATCTATTCCATTAAGGAATTCACAAGACGCGAAGGATCCCTCACACTCGCTATCATTGCTGCTGTGATCGGTCTTCTGTCCCTGATCATCTTTATTCGCCGTCAGAATAACAGTACGACTCCACTGCTGGATCTGTCCTTGTTCAAAATTCCAAGATTCAGTACCGGCTTTATTACCGCACTGGTTGGCTTATTTGCACAAATGGGTGTGCAATATATGGTCACTCAGCGGCTTCAGCTGGTGGAAGGCATGTCACCTCTTCAGGCTGGACTATTCACCGTATCCATACCTGTTGCAGCACTCATTGCCGGACCTGTTACGGGGGCCATTATGCACCGTGTGGATGTTGTATATATCAAAAGCTTCACTCTCTTCATCGCTGCCCTTGGCATGGGGACGTATCTGATGTATTTCAATGCTGGGTTCACTGGGCAAATTATCGGTTTGGCACTGCTTGGTGCAGGTCTTGGATCAGGCATGACCGCTGCATCACATTCCATTATGAGTTATGCCCCACCTCACAAAGCGGGTATGGCAGCATCCATTGAGGAAGTAGGTTATGAGCTGGGCGGAGCATCCGGTATTGCGATCATCGGAAGCATGTCTACCCTTTTCTACACACTCGCTATGAAGATTCCTGCGGGGATTAGTGTGTCAGCCAATGCGAAGGACAGTCTGGATGAAGCGCTTATTGCTGCCGAAAGCTTGCCTGCCGCGTCTGCTGAATCGCTCAAAAATGCCGCCTTTGCTGCATTTGACCAATCCTTCTTTGTTGTCATTGCAGGTGTTACCGTATTTCTGATCATTGCTGCTCTGATGATGAGCTGGGTTGCCGTGCGCTTAAAACGAGCACAAAAACGCAGCGTTAAAACATAATGAAATTCACTTCATGAAACAAAGCGAGGTATATAGAATCATGTGGTTTCCGATAACCAATGGATTTATTATTTTATTAGGTATATTTGCGATTTTTCTGATCGTTAGAAATATGTCAAAAGAAGAGGATTAACTCAATTAAATTAACATCAAAAACCACTACCTGAGTTGTTTCAGATAATGGTTTTTGATATGCCTGATAACCGAAGCTTACCACCCTGCGGCACCTCACGGAAGGTAGGCATCCTCTACCTCAACTTTTCGTTCATTCCCCATCGCAATGTATCTTACATTAATGACATTTCCTTTCTGAAAATGGGGAATATGTGTGATTGGAATATAAGTCTCTACAATTGTTGGGAAGGTGCGGCCGTCAACTTGGGTTACAGTCAAATCCAATCGCACGCCAGGCCTTCCATCCCTACTGGATGATGTCTGTACAATATCATGAATTATTGCTTCTGTTGGAATTCCGTCCATCAGAATGCTCTTGCGGAGGTGATGTTTCTCTTTATTGTTACGTAACAGTTTAAATGCAATAATCGTAGTGATCGTGCCTGTTGTAAGCCCAAAGACAATAACAGCAACAAAAATAATTAATGTGACGGACATGATAACCTCCTTTTAGTTGAAACTTATGTTAACTACTTCTTGTTTAGATCTCTTTTTCCTGCCTATTCTCTCTGAATCGGAAAGCTTCAAACTCAAAAAAGCCGCCTTAAGGGCGGCTTCATGCTGTGTATGTTCAACTCAACTTAGTCTACTTTCGCACCATACGAGCGTACAAACAGAACGGCTTGTTCGCGATCCAAACGTACACCTTTGATATCCAGTGATTTCAGATCGATGCCTTCCAGATTAGCCCCTCTTAGATCCGCCCCTTGCAGCTTAGCTCTGCTTAATACAACTCGAGTAAGATCACAGTCTCTCAAATCCGCTTTGGTGAAATCCGTGTCCGTAAAGTCAGCCTCAAAGAAACGAATTCCTCGCAGATCCTGTTTCCCCAAACGTGTATGTCTCAGATTCGTATAAGACCAATCGCCGTGACTTAGTGTGATGCCATCCATTTGCGCACCTGAAAAGTCTGAGCCTGTCATCTTGCAGGAGCTGAATTTGGAAGCAAATAGATTCGCACCACCG
Source organism: Paenibacillus sp. FSL R7-0198 (assembly GCF_038000415.1). Taxonomy (NCBI): domain Bacteria; kingdom Bacillati; phylum Bacillota; class Bacilli; order Caryophanales; family Paenibacillaceae; genus Paenibacillus; species Paenibacillus sp. FSL R7-0198. The sequence goes on from NZ_JBBOCB010000002.1 coordinate 174,206, forward strand.
AAGGTGCAGTTTTCAAAAGCTGATTCCGTATGAATCGAACCATTCATGGAAGCCCCTTTGAAGTCACACTCGATAAAACGGCAGTTACTTGTCTCAATCTCTTCCATAGAAGCGTTCATAAATGTACACTGCTTGAAAACACAACTTATGAGTTCTCCATAGCGCAGATCACGTCCCTCAAAATGTACTGCTTCATATTCCTGATCCTTATATTGATACACTGGTTACACCCCACATTGTATATTTCTCCGTCTTTCTTCATTAAAAGAACTTTTTATACTATACCACACCCCTGTCAAGTACCTGCTTAAACCCATACAAAAGTCAAGTTACTTTTTTTGTGAGAAAAATCTGAAAACTAAAAAAGGGACGCATAAAGCGCCCCTCAAGCACACACTTTTAACTGTTCCAATGTGGGCTTATTTATGTGAAACTCTCCAGTTAGCTGCTTTTTTCTATTCGTATTAGAATGCACTACACCAGTATTTTGGACATTCGGTACAGGGATAGCGAAGGTTTATTGATTTCCCCTACTCTCTGATACCCCAAACGTTCATACAGTTTAATAGCTAGTAGATTTTCCTTTTTAACCGTAAGTGAAGATTTGGACAGACCTTGTGTTATAGCTTGCTCCTCAGCAAAATGAATGAGGTGTGTCCCTACACCTAGTCCTCTGCTTTCAGGCAACGTAGCCAATGTTCCGATGTGGTACTCGTCGTTCTTCGCTTCTTGTAATGTCACCATGGAGTAGAACTCTTTCCAGTGTTGGAGATTATACTTAATCAGGCTCCATTTACGGAGTTCAAACAGTTTGGAGAACGTTGGCAAAGCAAGTTTTTTCATTACAGTGGTCGGATAACACATGATCATGCCCAGCGTTTGGTTACCCATTTTGGCTTCATAAGCATATTGGTGACTGAATCGGTTCTGATTCGAACGCCATAACTTGTTAAATGTTTTCTCTATTATGCCTTTATCCTTGGTACCTGCAAGCGAATAGGCCATATATTCAAGTGCCATCTGATTTAGTTGCCCGCCGACTAATGATTGTGGACTGGCTTTTGTTATGGAAATCTTATTCATCGCTGTCACTCCTCTAGGTAGCTAAAATTAGTTTAAAGCTTGGCAGCAGGTTGGTTGAATGATAACCCCTCAACGATCACATTCACCGTATCAATGGTTAATCCAGTCAGCTGTTCCACATGTAATCTCACATTGTTTTGCAATTCCCTGCAGACTTCATGCATTTTTGTTCCATAACAAACGACAACCTTTAAGTTTATCTCCAGTCTGGAATCTATCTTGCGAATGGCAATGCCATTTTGCAGACTTTTCCCACTCCACTTTTTGGTGATGCCTTCTACAAGTCCTGTCGACATGGAGGAAATCTCACTGGTGGTATTTGCGATCTTGCCGACAATTTTGGAGATCACATCATCCGATATTTGAATTTTTCCCAAAACATTTTGAATGGACATCCTAGGTCCCCCTCTTTATACCTGCATTTTTGATAGATAATAATATCATTTAATATAAATATAAATCATGCGAAGTCCAATTTCAACTTTTGAATTCAGTCATCCTCATTTCTACCTGTACATAGCAAAAAAACCGCGATCATCGCGGCTTCTTCTGGTCAACCTATGGGAATTTCAATTGAATACGGACAGGAATGCAGGAAGATAACTCACTATCTGTTCTGCCTTCTTCTGCTGCCTCTGTTTCTTCTGCTTGTACGATCCACTGCCTGCCAATTAACGATTGTAGCAGTTCAATCTCTTGTGGGGTCAGACGAATATGCTTCAGTGACAGTTCATCTTGAATGTAATCCCGATCCACCTTACGGTCAAACCGGAAATCGAGCAATCGTTTCAACCCGTTAATATGCAAAAATTTGAACTCATAACCTTGACGTATCGCCTTTTCCCAATCGTCTCCGATATCATCTGCTGTCTGTAGTCTTTCATCAAAATCCATCGCGGACTCCTTAACCAGAGGCAACAACCGGGAATAGTCTCGACGTTGTAAACATTCAATAATCACTTCTTTTGATTCTCCACTTGTCAGTACATTTTCTACAAGAAGCCCTACAGGAATGGACAGCTGAGTTCGACTCATTGCTCGCCCTCCTCATTCCCGAGGTACTGATTGAACCAGGCATTCACCTGTTCGAAGCTATCGATCCGAAGTGAAGGTTTACCGCTTTTGAGCAAACTGTGGTTGGAACCTGGATAACGAATCAGTTTGGTCTTTTTGCCGTATCGTTTTAGCGTAGTATATAATTCCTCCGCTTGTGCAATCGGTGTCCGATAGTCCTGCTCTCCGTGCATGATCAGAAGTGGCGTCTCAATGTGGTGTGCATGAGCAAGAGGTGAGCGGGACCACAGGAATTCAGCGTTTTCCGCCGGATTACCACCGATGACTCCCTCGACATAGGAAATACCGATATCACTCGTTCCATACATGGATAACCAGTTGGAGATGCAACGCTGGGTTACAGCCGCCTTGAAACGGTGCGTATGCGCCACGATCCAGTTGGTCATCACTCCGCCATAACTGCCACCCGCTACACCCAGACGTGATGCATCAAGGAAATCGTATGTAGACAGGGCATAATCAACAGCTTCCATCAGATCCCGGTAATCCCCTCCGCCAAAGTCGCCACGACAAGCTCTGGCAAATTCTTGCCCGTATCCCATACTTCCGCGAGGATTGATCCACAGCACAGCATAACCTTGCGCAACGAGTGTCTGCATCTCATGACTATATGTTCCTGTATACATCGCGTGAGGTCCGCCATGAATCTGCATAATCAGTGGCAGTTTCACATTGGAATCACGTATTGCCGGTGTGGCTAACCAACCTTGAAGCGGCCATCCATCGGAGGATGTAAACTCTACACGAACTGGCACATTTACAGCCAATTCAGCCATGAATTCATCATTTCGCCGGGTGAGTCTGAACATTTCACCACTGTCGATATTCACGCGATATAACTCTCCAGGGTGTTCATCCGTTAACGCAGCGATAATCAGCGACGTACCATCTGGTGTTAAGGTATACTGATACACATCCTTTTCACCAGGTCCCGTCACAGCTTGATAATTCCCATCATCTTGAATGCGATACACGTCCACATTCCCGTTATGCGTTCCGAGTACATATACACCACGTTCTGGATTATGGGCATCCGAGATTGGAGAAGGAGACGCACCTGCTGACTTCATATCCCCCAGTGCTGCGTTACCCATCTGCATATCTAATTGCGGTGCAATTATCCTGGGTTCACCTCGATGAACGGGGACAGCGTATAAGCTGTTGTGGCTCCCGCTTCCATATTCACGATCACTGGCGATCAGGATCAGCTGCTGCCCGTCGGAAGAATAGGAGAACTGGCTTATCGCCAGACTGGAATCCGTCACTTTGAAGAGATCATGCTCTCCCAATCGAATGCTGTATATATCCGTAAAGTACAGCAGATCCGCATCAAGCTCCTCATCCTCTACTTGCTTCGAAATGAAAGAAAGCTGCTGGCTATCTGGCGACCATGCCGGAGCACTGATATTCCATAGCCCGGAAGTCACCTGCGTGATCTCCCCGCTTTTGAGCTCATATACAAACAACTGGCTGTATTGACCATCCCACCAGCCAGACCCTTCCGCCTTCGGCGTTGTACGCTCAAAGACTTTACCTCGCAGCACAGGTACAGACTCCTGTTGGGCGTCTGCTTTCTTCTGTTGATCCTCCGGTTGCACTTTGCTGGTAAACGCAATGTGCTGCCCGTTCGGCGACCAGATATAACTCGATATTTTACGAGCGGGAGATATCAGCATGACAGGCTCGTTTTGATCTGAATGGAGCGTCCATAGGCCTTTTCCACCATCCACTGAGCGAATGAATGTGAGTTGTGTCCCATCCGGCGACCACGCAGGTGAGGAATCCTTTGTTCCATCCGAAAGTGCAATATCTTCATCACCATCGAGGGAGATTCCTCGAATTTGCGTGTTATATTCGTTTTTATCCTGATCTATGGTCTGTTCCACATAAGCCACTTGCCCGTTCAGACTGATTACCGGCTGACTTATCCAACGATAGTGAACCAGATCCTCCGGCATAATTGGTCTTTGATTCATAATGATGGCTCCCTTCTCCGTTTATTTATGGGTTGTCTCCGTACGTGGATCAAGCACATCACGCAGCCAATCTCCAAGGAAAATAACACCGAGTACGGTAAATGTAATGGCTAGTCCCGGGAATGTAGCGACCCACCAGCTTGTTGCAACGTATTGTCTGCCATCACTAAGCATCCCTCCCCAGGATACATCGGGTGGTTTGATACCCAGACCCAGGAAACTGAGTGAAGCTTCCATAATAATGGTCGTGCCCACATTCATACCGCAGATCACGATAAAGGATGAAAGAATATTCGGCAAAATGTGTTTCAGAATCAATCTTCCATTCTTCGCGCCAATCGATCTAGCCGCATGAACAAAATCACGCTCTTTGATACTTAGTACTTCACTTCTTACCACACGGGTGAATGGAACCCAGTTCGTCACCCCGATGACAAAGATCAACGTTGTAATACCCGGGCCAACAATCGCCATCACAACAAGCATGAACAGGATGGTTGGAATCGCCATGAATGCATCACCTACACGCATGATGACGGCATCCAGCCATTTCCCGTAGAACCCGGATACCAGCCCCAGAATCGCGCCAATGATTCCTGACACAATGACGGCACCCATACCCACGATTAAGGAAACCCGGGCACCGTATACAATACGGCTCCACATGTCTCTGCCAAGATTATCGGTACCCAGCCAGTATTCGGCCGTTCCACCCTCAAGCCATGCTGGTGGTTTAAGTCGGTTTAGCGGATTCACCGCTGCCGGATCATGACTCGTCAATAGAGGTGCACCTATGGCAATTAACACAACCAACAATACAAGCACAGCACCAAACATTCCGGTCTTGCTGATGATCAGTTGTTGCCAGATATAACGAAATCCCGTTGGTGCACGCCCATTGTCTTGTTCCTGTTCTGTACCCGGAATTGGCATTTCATTGCTGCCTGTCATATGATTGCACCTCCTTCTAGTCGTATTTGATGCGCGGATCGAGTAGCCTGTAAGCTACATCCGTCAAGATGTTAATTACTACAACGATAAAGGCAATGACAAACACCGCGGCCTGTACAATCGCCATATCATGTGTGTTGACTGCAACGACCAGCAATTGACCCAGTCCAGGCCAGGAGAATACCGTTTCCGTAATCAAGGTTCCCCCGATCAGACTTGTAAACTGCAAACTCATAATTGTCACGACCGGAATTAGTCCATTCCGAAACGCATGTTTCACAATGACAACCATTCGGCCTAGCCCTTTGCTGCGGGCTGTTCGAATATAGTCCTGGTTGAGAATCTCCAGCATGCTGGAGCGAATCAGTCGGGTCATCTGCGCAGCCAGTCCAACGCCAAGTGTAAATGCCGGCAAGATCAGATGTGACAATCCTCCGCGACCCGATACCGGCAATACGCCCAGCATGACGGAGAACAAGAGGATAAGCATAATCCCCATCCAGAAGTTTGGCATCGCCTTACCAATGACGGATATTCCTGAAATAATGAGATCGGTAAACGTATTGCGTTTGACAGCTGAGATGACGCCAAGTGGCACTGCCATAAGTACGGCAAAAAACATGGCGGCTACCGCCAATTCAAAGCTGGCAGGCAATCTCTCCAGCACCAGCTCTAACGCAGGCTGATTGTAGCGAAAAGACTGACCAAAGTCTCCCTGTATCGCACTGCCCAGAAACTTCACGTATTGCGTATATAAAGGCTGGTCCAAACCAAGTGCCTGCGTCAAGACAGCACGATCTTCAGCGGTAGCCGTTTCAGGCAACATTAGCGCAACCGGATCACCGGTGACTCGAACCAAAATGAACACAATTAATGAAACAATGAACAGCACCGGAATGATCTGTAGTAATGACTTAAGTACGTATTTGCCCATTCCTTGTTCACCTCCCTTTTAAAAAAGAACGGCAGGAACATGGTTATCCAGTCCCTGCCGTTCACGGCCTTATCTTTTCAATGACCGGTTGTTATACCCGATGTTACTGTGCAACAGGTGTAATCTCGTCAGCATAGAACATCTCGTCACTGCGTGGCGCGAAGTTCACTTTAGCATTTGTTCCGTAGACACCTTCCATTTGGTACAGATATACCGCTGGGCGTTCTTCAGAGAAGATCTGTTGTACTTGCTGATACTCTTTCTCACGAGACGCAGGGTCCATGTTCACCAATGCCGATTGAAGCAGTTTCTCTACTTCAGGATTGTTGTAATCCGACTCGCCTTTTGCTTCTTCCAACATATAACGATTGTAGTTGTTCGAAGCATCGAACAAGGAGTTACCAATACCAATCATGAAGATTTCTTTGAATGATTTGGAGCTGTAACGTTCACTGAATGCACTTGCTTCCAGGACATCCAGGTTGATTTTGAATCCGGCTTGTTCCAGCATCGCTGCAACAACTTCAGCCTGTTCTTTGTACTGTGCGGAAACGGAGATGGTCATCTCGGCTTCACCTTCCGCATAGCCAGCTTCTTGCAGCAACTGCTTGGCTTTTTCTTGATCATAAAGTGACGTTTTGTACAATGAAGGATCAGCACCGAAGTTGCCTGGTGTTACGGATGTGCGGGTTACGATACCTGCTCCGCCGGCAATGCTGTCCACGATTCCTTGTTTGTCGATAGCCAGGTCAATCGCTTCACGTACTTTCGGATCAGCCGTGATGCTGCCTTCTGTCTGACGGAAGATCAACTGAAGCACACGTTGGATTGGTGCTTTGACAATCTTCTTGTCTGCTTCGCCTTCGATCCGGGCAATGTCCGTGGACGGAATGGAAGACGCCACATCTACACCACCAGCAAGCAATTCGGATACACGTGTGGAGGCTTCAGGAATAACACGGAACACCACTTCATTCCATTTTGGTTCACCGTCGAAGTAGTTCTCGTTTTTCACCAGTTCCACACGATCATCTTTGGTCCATTTACTGAATTTATAAGGGCCTGTGCCTACCGGTTGTTTCAGGAAAGCATCGAATCCTTTATCCGCAATATATTTTGCTGGCAGAATGCCTGCTCCCATTTTGGACAGACGATTCAGGAGCAACGGATCTGGACCATCCGTGATAATATCTACGGTATAGTCATCCACAGCTTTAACCTCTACAATATTTTTGAAATAACTGTTTTGTTTCAGTGTCTCGTCCTTGGCTACGCGCTCCAGCGTGTATTTTACATCTGCTGAAGTGAATGGATCGCCATTGTGGAAGGTAACACCTTCACGCAGCTTAAATCTCCACGTTGTATCATCGACTTGATCCCATGATGTCGCAAGTCCCGCAACTTTTTTCTGTTCACTGTCATTTTTGATCAGATAATCAAAAACGTTGACCAGAACGGCCTCACTAGAGGTATTGTTGTTGTTGTGCGGATCAAAACTCTCGATATCGGTTGCCGCAGCAACGGTCAGTGTTGTACTTGCGCTTCCACTGCCTGTTCCTTCTGTTGCGGAACCATCATTCGTGCTTGTCGTTTTTCCTCCGCAAGCGCTGAGTACCATTACGACTGCCAGTAACGTGATCCATAAGCCTGTCCATTGTCTTTTTTTCATTGTGATTGCTCCCCCTCAGAAGTTGTATTCCTTGCCAAAAATTCAAGTGCTACTGCAGACAACATGCCCACACCATATGGCATTGCTGTCTCATCGAGATCAAACATTGGATGGTGGAGCGGATAACGAGTACGTTCCTCATCATTCCCAGATCCTAGTCTGAAAAACACACCCGGAATCTGTTCACAATAAAACGCAAAGTCCTCGCCCCCTGTGGAAGGTTTGATATAGCTCCATCCCTTCTGCGCATTAACCTGATCACAGGTTTCTGTCAGCAGGTCAACCATGCCGAGATCATTCACGACAACAGGATATCCATCACCGTAGACGACTTCGCATCCTGCTCCAAAAGATTCGCAGACCCCTTTGACAACCTGCTCGATCAAAGCTGGCATCCGCTCACGAATGGCAGGTGAGAGTGTACGAACCGTACCGATCATCTCAACTTCCGGGGCGATGGCTGTTCCCATATAACCTCCGGTGATTTTACCAATCGTGACTACTGCCGGTTCAAGTGGATCAACCATCCGACTGACGATATTTTGCAAGGCGGTGATGACCTGAGCGGATACCGCGATTGCGTCAATGCCCTCATGGGGACGAGCTGCGTGGCCACCCTTGCCAAACACCTTGATAATCAAGGGATCAGCTGATGCAAAAGCAACGCCCTGACTTACACCCAAGGTTCCCGTGTCCTGTCCAGGTGTCATGTGTAATCCTGCGATGGCATCAACCTTCGGATTCTCCAGAACACCGTCCTGGATCATGGCTCTTGCACCTGCAAGTCCCTCTTCTGCTGGTTGGAAAATGAATTTGATGTTACCTGATTTCGGTCTTCCAAGGCCAGTAAGCAATTGAGCGACTCCCATAAGGATGGAGGTGTGAGCGTCATGTCCGCACAGATGCGCTTTGCCTTCCACTTGCGAGCGGTATTCCACCGCTTTTTGATCCTGGATTGGCAGGGCATCCATGTCTGCGCGCAAGGCAAAGGTTGGTCCATCGCTCTCTCCGCGAAGCAGGCCTGTAACCCCGGTCTTTCCAACATTGCGTGTAACTTCGAGTCCCAGGCTTTCCAGATGCTCAGCTACGATAGCGGATGTACGATGCTCCTCGTAACCAATCTCCGGATGCCGATGCAGATCTCTGCGCCAGGCGCTTAACTGGGCTTGTAGTGGCTGAGCCAGCTGTATCAGTTCTGAACGATTCATTCGCTGTCATTCCCTTCATTTTTGTCCGATTCAGAAACCAAACGGGCATAGATTGCATCCGCCGAGAATTCGATATGCCTTTTCATCGTCTCCTTAGACTTGATGCTATCATGGGCTTTCAATGCTTCAAGAATCTCCATATGTACACCGTGATTGACGGTACGTATTCTGTCATCATAAGGCATCAAGTCGAGAGCCGGATTAATTTTCGTCCGAATCTGTCTGACGGCTCTCTCACAGTATGGATTCCCCGAAGCCTTGGCGATGGTCAGATGAAATTTCACATCCAGCGCCCTGAACCATTCCCTTGTGCAGTCTGGCTCTATACTTTGCTCCATGTAACCCTCAAGCAGCTCCAGTTCGCCTGCGGTGATCCGCTCAGCAGCGAGAAAAGCTCCCTCCGGCTCGATGATGGTTCGATATTCAAACACCTTCAGCATCTGTGACCAGTCCCGTTTAATTTCTTCTCTGGTCCGTTTATGCGAATTGGCTGTCAGAGGCAGTACAAATGTTCCACCTTTGGCACCCACCCTTTTCTCAATCAAACCTTTCTCTTCCAGTGAAGAGAGTGCCTCGCGAACGGTAATGCGGCTTACGTTAAAAATCTCTGCCAGATCTCGCTCGGCTGGAAGCTGTTCTTCACTCATTAATTCTTTCAAAATAATGGCTTCTTCCAGTTGTTCTCTAATGAATTCACTAACTTTTTTGGTAGATACTTTCTCAAAACGAAATGAAAACGTACTGGACATCTAAACACTCCGATCTGTATATGGTCTAGACCTTATACCATTAATATAATTCCGACTAAACTTATATGCAATACTTTTTTTCAAGTAAATTCAACTTTTTTTCTAACCACCTCCAAATTGAACCATTTTGGCACAAAAAAGATGCATCTGCACGCAGCAGATACATCTTCCCTTTAATTGATTTACACCGTTCACTACGATGACAGAACAACCTTCCGATCGCTGTTATCCCCGGATTTCTTTGAAGCCCTTTTGAAAGGGGAAAATCCGGGGATAAAGGCGAACGCTCCGCTTCTTCAGGTTCTTTCTGTCCTCTCCGTTTTGTGTAAATGTTTAGTTCCTGTCCTCTACAGTTTCTTGTTAGCAAAGGGTCTGAAATCCTCTGTAACCGCAAGTTTTTTGCTTCCCTCCAGGTAAAAGCTGTCATCCGCTCTCCAGGTATGACTCTTTTTGTTCTGTCTGCGGTGATAGACATAATTGTAAGGAGAGGTCGCGTACGCTTTGAATCCTCTTTTCCTGCATTGTCTCAGGAAGGTCACATCTTCCCCTATGGAACGGTCCGTAAAGCGGACTTTTTTCAAGATCTCTCTTTTGAATAAAATAGTGCCCCCTTGTACAAATTCAACCGGTTTATTTTTTTCAGCGGGAGATCTGACCAACAGTGTCTTGGACGCACCCAAGTAGACCAGGCACGAATGTTTGCCCACAATATCACTTTTGGTCCGTCTAAGTTCTCTCACCTGCTCTGTCAAATAATACGGCGAATAGTAGTCATCATCATCAAATTTCGCAATCAACGAAAAGCGAGCCCTTGTCATGCCAGCGTTCAAGCTTTGTCCTAGCGAAATGCTCTCAGGAACTTGATATACATGAACATTGGCAAGATTCCGAACCCGGTTTTGGTATAATGCCAGATTCATACGGTCATGATTCAGGACAATGATCAGTTCTTTGCTTTTGTAATGCTGTCGACTGTAATTTTGCAGAATGTTTTCAAAAAATTGCGGCCGATTGGTACATACCACAATGGAAACACCATGACTCGTTTTGTGTTTAGTCACGACATACCCTCTTTTCAGCTTATTTTTCTCTCATCATATGTGCCGAAATAGAGTCTGGTATGGACCAATAGCTATGGCGTGTCTCAAAACTCGCTGAATTTACCAAAACACCAAAAAACCCTCTATCCCCAAATAACAGGACAAAGGGTTCTGTAATCTATTCTTTTCAGTATGTTCTATGCTTCGCTAGCGTTATTCAAGTATACAGCCTTGCCAGTGCGAGCAGATTCATAAAGTGCTTCCAGGATCTGAGATACAACCAGCGCTTGTTTTGGTGTAACGACTGGTTCCTGATCGTTCTCAATCGCTTCAATCCACTTTCTCATCTCAACGTCCGGTGCGCTCTCGCTCTTACCATCATAGAAAGCCACCCCGCCTGCACTCAGTTCAATCTCATTCGTGTATAGACGGCTAAATTTCTCACCATTGATGCGCAGTCCGTTCTTCATATCCGCACCCGCTTCGCTGCCACTCAAGCTACATTTCGCCTCATCCACATCCAGTGAGTTCAGTGCCCAACTGGATTCCAGCATAATCGTTGCGCCATTCTCCATCACAATCATGCCGAAGGCCGAGTCCTCTACAGAGAATTGTTTTGGGTCCCACGGGCCCCAGGCATTGGCCGCATTTTCACGTTGCGAAAGCTCATGATAGGTCGTACCCAGCACAACTTTTGGTTGATAGTTATCCATCATCCAGAGCGTCAGATCGAGTGCGTGCGTACCAATGTCAATCAACGGGCCGCCACCTTGTTTCTCCTCATCCAGGAAAACACCCCATGTTGGTACTGCTCTACGTCTAATCGCATGTGCTTTGGCAAAATAAATATTACCCAGGTCACCCGCTTCGCACACCTTCTTCAAATACTGACTGTCTTCTCTGAAACGGTTGTTGTATCCGATGGTCAATTTCTTGCCGGTACGTTCTGCCGCTTCCAGCATGAGCTGTGCTTCAGCAGATGTCTTCGCCATTGGCTTTTCACACATCACGTGTTTGCCTGCCTCCAGAGCAGCAATGGAAATCTCGGCATGAGAAATATTCGGCGTTAGCACATGCACAATATCCAAAGACTCATCCTTGAGCAATTCCTGATAATCCGTGTAGACTTCGGCTTCAGTAGTGCCATATTTCTGTTTGGCTTCATCCGCACGTTCCTGAACGATATCGCAGAAAGCCACCAGTTCAACATTATCCAGTTTACTCAGACTCGGCAGATGTTTGCCATTCGCGATTCCCCCACAGCCAATAATTCCGATACGATATACTTTACTCATATATATTCACCCTCACTTAAGTATTGGTTGTTTCATTTTACGAAAAGCCGACGGGGTCATCCCCAGCCGTTTGCGAAATACAGCATGCAAATAGTTGGCATTATTGAAGCCTGAAGCGAGAGCAATCTGTTCGATAGATACGTTACTTTCCTCCAGATTACGGCACACAGCGCGCAGACGAATATCCTCCAGTACGCGGCTGAACGGCATCTCCGGCTGTACTTGATAGAAGATTCGCTGCAATTGTCTGCTGCTGATATGAAGTTTCTCAGCTACATGCTCCAGCGTGACCACGGTAGGGTGATTCGCCTCCATATACTGCACTGCATACTCATAGCGATATACCGACATATCCCGCACAGGGGCTTCCGGTCGATTCCCCCCGGTGTCGTATGCTCGCACGGTTTTGAGTAATATGCTGATGACCAGTTGCTTGATCGATGTATAATAACCTAACAATTTCTGATCACATGCCTCGTAGGCTTCCAAAAAACAATGCATCGCCCGATGATAATCATTCACCGGAGTAAGCGGAAGCGTTCTCAGCTTTTCAATCGTTTCCTCGGATTCAGCAGCTTCCCAGGGATCGACATGTTCTCTTGGCTTGTGAACGATATCCACATGAAGACATAATTCATCCATGTCCTCTTTGGCATCAGCCTCCTGGTAATGAACGACACCCGGTCCAGTCAAATAAAGCATACCTTCCGAGAGTGCATGTGTCTGATCATCGAGAATAACTTTGCCTTTACCTCTCGGGATAAAATGAAACTCAAACTCCGCATGATTATGGAAATCCACAACTCGGCCCGCTGGAAAAGAAGTCAGATGAAATCGCATCACGCGAATCTCATAATGTCCCCAAACCATTAGAATATCCAGTCTCTCCAGGAGATCCTGCCGTTCAAGCATTTTCTCATAAGGATACAGGCTCAAGATTGCACACCTCCTTAATAAAACCTAACCCTTCAACTCATTGAGAGCTATTCTACGTTCTTCCTTGGCAGAGAGATTCGCAGCTTCCATCAAACGGGTCAGCTCCATAGCGATCTGCACGTTTTCAGTTGCATCCGTATCATTCTGTATATGTGCAACCCACTGATTGAATGCGCTTTCTCTTTTGTCTGCTAAAGGAAGTTCAGTCCAGTCATTATATTTCCCCTGTGCTGCTTTTGTACGAATCAATAACTTGTCATCAGGTGTTCCATACAGAAGTGTACCTTCCGTACCATGAACCTCAATCGTAAACGGAGAATGGCTGTTCACAAAACCAGCTTCAACAACGCCGACTGCTCCGGAATCCGTAAACAAGGTTGCAACTGCATTATCTTCCACTTCTTTGCCTGTAATGTATCCGAAGTTCGCATTAACCGCTGTTACTTCCTGACCCAAAAACAGTTTGGCCAGATACATTGGATGGCACCCCAGATCAATCAGTGCACCGCCCTGACAATCCTTCAGATCATAGAAGTGTTCAGGCAACCAGTTCGAGATCGCTCCATCATGCGATAAACGCGCTCTAACATAAGTCACTTTGCCAAGTAATCCTTGGTTAAGTACATCCTGAATCGTTAGCGTATACCCTGCATTCAGACGAGGTAAGGAGACCGTCATTTTAACCTTGTTTGCCTTTACCTCATTAAGGATTCTGTTGGATTCCGCCTGTGTCGACGCAATAACTTTCTCCGTGAAGATGTGTTTACCTGCTTTTGCAGCAGCGGTGATCACTTCTTCATGGATGCGGGTTGGCGCATCTACAATAACGGCATCGATGTCATCCTTGGCCAGCATATCTTCAAGCGAAGCATAGAATGGTACGTTTAAGCGTTCAGCCGCTTCCTGCCCCCGCTTGGCATCTTCATCCCACACAGCGGCGATGACTGTATCCTCATGTTCTTGTGCCTGCTTGATGTAATCCCATGCGTGAACATGCCACAAGCTAATTTTCCCAATTCGAATGGTCACTGTTGTCTTACCTCCATACTATATAATATTCTGACATTTATCTATAAGTTATCATAGACTTAATCTATTTTTAATAGAAACTCACGACAATAAATGTATAAAATCACGACATGTTTAACTTCTTCTATTCATTCATATAAAACCTCAAAGGATTCTTGATGACGATCACTCCTCTTCTATCCATCTTTTTCTCGAAACGCAAAAAAGCGAAACTCCGCAAAAGAATTTCACTTTAGATATCAGTTAAGAAAAAAATCTTAGAAAATTAAGGGCTACAGCGTACAGTTTCACCGTTTAATAAATTAACTTTTTGATCATTAATTGAAATGGTATGGTTATCAACCCATTCCAAGTCTACCTGATCCGTCTTTCCCTCATAATAAAATACTCTTTTAAACCAAAGCGGGCCTTTCAATTCCCCCATAACGCCAAACGATCCCATGGCTCCAGCGTCAGTTTTATAGAAACTTATTGTATAGTGCTTATCTGGTGAATGTGTAGTCGTAAGTAATTGTTTGTACCCAGAAAATATCGATGTAAATGACAAAGCACCCAAAAGGATGAAGATCAATGCTAAGGATAGAACCGTTGAGATCCAACTTCTTACCTTCGTAGACTTGTTCGATGTATCTTTAAAACCAAGTATGGCTAGAGCCAGTCCTAAAATAGAAAGAATTAGTATTACATAGGTTGGAGGACTAACTAGCCATTTATTATTCATATGAGAATATAGTGAGTACATCGAAACAAAGTACAAAATCAGGACTAAAAACAAAGCAATCCAGCTCATTTTTTTCACTAAAATTGAACCCCCTCTTCCCACAAATAGATTACACTTAGTGAACCTAAATGTGTCACCCATCTCCATCCCTGAATAAATACAGAATTAAATATTATGTATGAAAAGCCACCAAAATCATTCATTTTAGATAGAATACTCGTTTATTGATCAATCATCACAAAATCTACTGAATAATTCATATGTTCACTTACTCATCACTTTTTTTACATACTTTTCTGCCTTGTAATCTTTTCGAACCTCATGTAGCGTATTGCTATTCGATTCCGACCAGGATTCAAGTATCATCCTCGGTTCCCCTTCAATGATGTCACGCGCCTCAATAATATCACCGTCTCTAAAAGCCTCAATCACATGAATTAAGTCAGTTCGATCAATCAACTTTACAAAGTTAATACCAGCTAATGTCTCACACGACTCTGTGAAGTGGGATGAAGTAATTACGATTGCTTTCTTAGCCTTGTAATATCTCATGCAAGAAAACACCTCTTGTACAGCGCTGATGCCGACCGGATACTCTATTGAGTATCGCTTTGCTTGAATGACATTTCTAACACCTTCCCGATCAGTGAAAACTACGTCTGCACCAAAATCGCGACTTCCTAACGTTTTGTAGACTCCTGAATAACCCAACTCCATTAACAATCTGTACAAGTACATCTCGAAGCCAGAGCCATCCTCCATCCTGTCTATATCAGCAATAGTAATCGCTTTTAAGTCGTAATTCTCCTTAAAGAGTACCGCTGATTTCTTTTGTTTACGTGTCAAACTCAGAATCCAAAGGCTAAGTGCAACAATCACTACAACGATGAATACAAATAAAATATAGATCATTAGTCTACCTCCATTACAACAAACTAGAGCACAATAATACCACATTTTTCTATATTGGAGATAAAACGAAATAGATATCCACTTTTTAAAGAACGTGTTTTAACGAAAACTAAAAAACGCCACAATTGGTGAAGTGACGTTTAGCTCTAAGGATTAATGGCTTATAATATAGTGTTTAAGGAGAATTTAATTTATTTTTTTATTGGATTCGTTAACAGCATAAAATTATTAATGAAGCCCTCTTTTTGAAGAAATATGGCTTCAACTTGTTGCGTTTTCAAATCATAGAAATAAATCCCTCGTTCCTGATTTTCTTTTGCTTGTGTATTTTCTCCGAGGAAATAGAAACCCTGCCCGTCTTTGGACAAAAACAATTCACTGCTGGCCTTAATGGGAAGATCAATTTCGTTTCTTTCTCCTGTTTTAATATTAACCATACTATATTTAATTGGATACTTGTTGATATGCTTTGCAGTGGCAATTAGAATTTGGTCTCCCCTTGTTGATAAGGTTAAAATTTGTTCCTCCGTTAGTTCAATAACCTTGCGTGTCTGTTTAGAGATTGGATCTATCTCAATAATCGTATGGTTTGGAGGAACCATCGGTGTTTGCGTTTTATTGGACTCCTCCATATGATTATATTGATCCTCTTCTGAATATTGGATGGCATAGGATTTTCTTGTTTCTGGATCATAAGAAATATCCCATGTTGTTGTATCCGAATCATTGTCATTCAATATGGTCATTTCTTGAGTTTCTTTATCAAAGAACATAACTTTGACAGGCCGTTCTCCGTTCTTAACAGCAGCCATAACCAATGTATGATCAACGGTATCCGGAATTATCGAATTGATTGCAAATAAGTCGGAGCTTAATTGCTGGGTGATCTGTGTTTTTATATCATAGGAAAACAATTCGTCACCCTTATCTTTTCCAGATCCCGAGTAGTATATGGTGTCTTCTGCTAAGGAAGCCACTGTTAAGGGATATTGAGAGTTATAGGGTAAATCAGCTAATTTAGTTAGATTCTTAGAGAGGATATCATATGTGTATACTCTCATTACCATTCCATCATTGGTATCTTTTCCATTAACATACTCGGTGTTTGTAATTGAAAGATATTCATGAGTTTGTGGACCTATGGTTTGCATATCAGTGGGGTTCACTTTTTCAATTGTTGGTTTTTCGGAACTACATCCCCCAATGAAGAGAATTAGGGTAATTATGACTGGAATATATTTTGTGATTGAAAAATTTTTTTTCATGATTCATCATCCTTTTCATTAAGAAGATAGGATAAGGAGGCGAATATATCGCCCCCTTTATAATAATCTTATAAATTAAAATGTATAGAAGTATCTTCCTTTAAACGATAGGGAGGAAGACCATTTTAGGTCAAAAAGTTCTACTCCAGTTTTCCAAATATCTAATGTCGCGTCTGGAAGTGCTCCATTATCTCTCTTAGTTACATTCGCAAATACATTATTATCCAAATTCCGCGCATCCAAAACTTGCTCATATTTAGGATTATCTATATCCCCTCTTGTTGCTGCATCACCTTTTTTCAGAGTGTTACTGTTTTCGCCAGTTGTATCAGTAAAATTAGTGAATCGTCCCTCACCAAGAACAGTGCTCGTTGTAATTGTAATTTTATTATTGTTATCTCCATAAGTATAGGTTCCCGCTGCTTTTCTAGTGCCCCTTGGTAGGGCTTTATAAGCAGCTAATGCGAAGTCGTTCCCTTGAGGGAAAACAAACTCCTTTATGTAACCCTCGCCATCGTATATAACTTTCAAACCTGGCTGTGGAAGAGGGTTCTCAACTTTATATACAGGCAAGTTTTTTGCTTCTGCTTTTATTTTTTCAATGAATTCTTCTTCAATTTTTAATTTATCAAGATCTACTTTTTGTGTGACACTCTTTGTTGTTTGACCTTGATAGACGGAAGGGATATTTACTGGTTCACCCTTTTCCAAAATAACCATCTGATTGGATCCGTCATACTCTAATATTGTTCCCGCCTGCATTCTGGTAGGAATTTTACTAACGGATTCTTCTGCATATGCGAAAGAAGCGACACTACCAACAAATAAGGATGCTGTAACTAATAAAGCTGATACCACTTTTTTCATTTTTATATCTCCCTCTCAATTATTAAATATATTTGAAAGCTGGCCAGCTATTCAAAACTCTCTATTATGGGAAATAAGTATTTATATAGAATATAATATATTCTTTTACAAATTAAGTCAATAAATAAAATATTAATTAGTTGATTGTACAAAATAACCTATATCAAGTAAAAAAGCCGCTATATAGCGGCTTTTACTTGCTGAATTTCTTGACTCCCCCCCCTGTCCACAATAACGTGAACAGGAGGTTTCTATAATTATGATGTTCAATAATCAACTCAACGTAACGCGTACCCTTGTGTAACAATTTTGTACCCCGATACCATCTGGCTGTGCCCCTCCAACGTGTCCTTAACCCGTTCCAGCACATCGCTCTCATAGACGGAAGCACATTCGAATCCAGTTTGTACATTCAACTCAACAGGTTCGGAGTTTAGATTATACCAGCGAGCAATCAAATCTCCGGTTTCCTCTGCGATCTTCAATGTGGAGAAGGCCAGTGACGAACCTTGTGCATTCCACGCCAGCCATTGCTTCGACAGAGGCAGCTCCACCTTGTGCGCATCAGCTCCGGCATGACTTTCTCGCTCAAACGTGCGTGCTAGTGCCCCTAGCTGTAAAGTCGTCCACGGAATCGGATACACGTATGCGGATGCACATGCACCTGACTGTGCCGCATCGCCTGCAAATGGAATAATCGCATATTCCACGCTCTGAGGTCCCAGACATTGGGCTTCCGGTGTTTCAAACACACCCCAATCTCCCAGTTCCGAAGAGGCACGCAGCAGCGTAACCGCAATCTTACTGCCCTCTTCACGCTGTAAAATCTCGTATTCATTCAGCCCTTTGTTTGCAATCATCAAGCCATGAGCACCATCGGTCACATGTACAAACGCTTGCTGATGCTGCGCATTACTCGGATTCACCCATTCTTTGGCCGGTGTATTGGAACGTTTGGCGATTTCAAAAATAGAATCCGCATAATGATCCTCTGTCAGCAGTCCTGATGGAAAGAGTGCGCGCAGTCGATGATCCTTGGCCTGATTGTTGAATTCAGACTTTACCTTGACCATATTACTGCCTGCTTCCAATGTATACGTTGTCGTAATCACAAGCGGAACGGTGTTCTTAACTCGCTGCGCCTTTCGTTCTGTAAAAGGAACCATTTGGCGTTTTTCAAGTTCGAAAAGTTCATCTGCTTCAGCAGGAATATCCCAGCGTAATACACTTTCCATAACTGCACGATACGGAGACTGCTCCACAATCCGCAGGTCTGCCTTCAGATGCTCCGTGGTCAGCGTTGTCTCTCCCTCAGGTTGACGGTAGACATATTCATTGCCGATATCACCGGTATTCTCATATGAATTCAACCCCCTGTAAACAGCACCAGAGACTTTATCTTCAATCGTTGCCGTACCATTCTCTTCAACCGTCACCCGCAAATGACCGTTCTCCATCATCATTCCCTGAACCAGGATGAGTTCGCTCGTATCGGGCACTTCAGCAATCTCAGCAATCTCTGCTGGCTTCTCTACTGGAATGAGAGCATATGTCTTATAACCCAGCGAAGGTACATCCACCGCCTGGAAAGTAACTCTTACTTTACGAGCCATATAAGGCTGTCGGAAGCGATCTTTCGGAAGTTCATAACCAAAATGTGCGCCCATATCAGTGAGTTCTGCCGAATACACGTGTCCATCCGAATCGACCAGCTGGTACGCTGGCAGTGCATCTTTTTCCACCTTCTGCGCAAGTGCCTGGGGATTAGGCCCTTCTGGGAAAAAAGCTTTGTCTACAATCAGGTCCATCTCAATGATTCCATTTCGATTCCATCCACTCGTGTTGAACACAGTGAACAGCACTGCTTCCTCTCCCCAAGCCTCAGCAGGTTGCACACGGATGGACTCAGCAATCGCCTGCGCGCTCTGGGAAACCAATTTCTCTGCAAGCTGTCTGCTCTTGGCAAAGCGGGTCACCATCTCACGGTGAACCTCATCCACACTGCATCCGCAGATGCTATCATGTGGGTGGTTCTGCATCAGCATCTTCCAAGCATGCGTCAACAGGTGGTGCGGATAATCTTTCACCCCGGCCATATGCGCCATGGCGGCCAGTGGTTCGGCTACTTTTTCAAGCAACGTCTGCCCCTGCTGGTTCAACTGTTTCAGATAAACTCGTGCGGATGCCGTATTCACCAGTGTTCCCCAACCATCCGTGTGCTGACTGCGAAGTTCGCCCTCAATGGTCGCCAGATGCTCAGGGACATCCTTCGTAACCGCCTCAATGTAATCGTCAAAATTGGAGTGGATAAATTCCACATCAGGATACAAAGCCGCTGCCGTACGTAATGCCTCGGGCAGGTCCGTCTGGATCGGCTGGTGATCACAACCATTCATGAACAACAGATGTGGGGTCGAGGCAAACTTCTCGGCATCTTCCAGATTTTTATCCCAATACGCTCGGGCTTTCTCTGAATCAACCGGAACTTCCATCCCATTACAGTACCAATTCGCGAACAAAATGCCGAGTACTTCCGAACCATCCGGCGAACGCCAGATCATCTCGGAATATGGAGATTCGTAACTGTCTGCATCAACCACCGCATTATTGAATCCCGTAGGCTTTACCCCACGCCCAAAAATCGCGTTATGAATGTCCGCCTGTTGCAGAATCTGCGGTGCCTGTCCCATATTTCCGAATGAGTCTGGGAAGTATCCTGTCTTGGATATCACACCTAAAGGTCGAGCATCACGATGACCGATGAGCAGATTACGCAAGTTGGCCTCGCTGCTGGTCAGAAACTCATCCTGTAACACATACCATGGGCCAAAATGAATACGTCCTTCACGAATATAACGGTCGAGCCTCTCCTGTTGTTCGGGCCGAACCTGCAAATAATCTTCACGAATAATCGTCTGCCCATCCAGATGAAAATAACGATATTTCGGGTCCTGATCAAGCGTGTCCAGCAGTTTATCCATCAGCTCAATGAGCAGTACGTGATGGTGTTCATAAGGCATATACCATTCGCGGTCCCAATGGGTGTGCGAGATGAGATGTGCCGTCTTTTTGGTTGTCATGTTGCGTACCTCCTGTCATTAACCTTTGGTTGCCCCGCCCATGCTGAAGCCCTTGGACATGTAACGCTGGGAGAAAATATATAACACAACCGAAGGCATTGTATAAAGTAGTGAAAATGCAGCCAATCTGCCGTATTCAACCATGCCGTGGCTGCCGAAGAATTGATAGATCGTGACCGATGCCGGAAGTTTCTCCGGTGTCTGGAGCAGGATGTATGGCACGAAGAAGTTGCCCCAACTTCCCGAAAAGGTAAATATCGCTATCGTTGCAATACCCGGCAACATCAATGGCGCTACAATTCGTCTCAATCCGTTCCATACGGACGCACCGTCAATCCATGCCGATTCTTCCAGATCAATCGGCACCGAATCCATGAAGTTTTTCATCATCCAGATGCCGTACGGAAGTGAGGATGCCGTCAGGAACAGCATCGTGGCAATGATGCTATTTTGCATTTTGAAGAACAGAAACATCTGAAATACCGGAACCATCACGGCAGTAATCGGAAGAGCTGTCATGAACAGAATGGATAACAAGAAGCTTTTTTTGAATCTCATTTCGTAACGGGATAAAGGATACGCAGCAAGCACCGATACCAGAACAACCAATATCGCTTGCCCTCCCGACAGAATCAAGCCTACACCGAATGAACGAAGATTGCTCGAATCCCCAAGTACATCCTTGAAATTTTGAATGGTCCAGGTACTGGGCATTTTGATGCCCTGCTGCGCGTTCGGGTCAAATGAAGCCAGAATGATCCAGAGCAACGGCAATAAAAAACAGAGCCCTAGAAAAACTAAAATGCCGTACTGGATTTTGCGTTGAAGCCCATGTTTGACCATAGGGATCGAACCTCCTTCATGGTTACACTTTCACTTTCATGGATCGCATGTAGAACAGGCTGGCGATAATACCGATGAACAACAGAACCAACGAGATGGCTGTGCCGTATCCAAACTGATAGTTCACAAAGGCCTGGTTATACATGAAGATCGGTAAGGTTTGTGTTGAAGTACCCGGGCCACCACCGGTCATCGTATAGATCAGCGTGAACACACCCAACGTCTGTAGGGTAACCAACATCATGTTGGTCACGATGGACCCTTTTACCATTGGAATCGTAATATGTCTGACAATCTGGAACCCGGTGGCACTGTCAATAATTGCAGCTTCTTCAACTTCCTTCGGGATATCATCCAGTGCCGACTGATAGACCATCATCGAAAAGGCCGTTCCGTGCCAGATATTTGCGATGATGACACTCACCATAGGGAAACTGAACAACCAGGAGACTGGATTTGCCCCAAACCAGCCGAGAATCTGATTCAATGAACCATTGTCACTGAAAAAGGCCACCATACAGAATGCCACAACAATCTCTGGTGTCACCCAACCGGCAATGACGATGATCCCGATGACCCGGCGGAACGTCACATTTTTCTCCTTCATTAGAAGTGCCAGAATGAACCCAAGCAATACCTGACCAATCACTGCGGAGAAGATGAGAAAGACCAGCGTACGCCAGACACTAATGCGGAAGTCCGGATCATGGAACATATTAATGAAATTCTGGAATCCAACAAACTCCAAACTCTTGGCTGCCGCCCCAGTCAGAGCCATGTTCGTAAAGGCAAAGCAGATCGTCAGAATGATGGGAACAATGAAAAACACAAGTAATAACAGTACGGAAGGCATTAGAAACAGAAATGAACCTGGTGCTTTCCTTTTCATAAGTCACTCTCCATTCGAACCGGAAAAAGGGGAGATCGTCCCTCCCCCTCCGAATATATCGATATCCTTATTTCTCTTCGATGCTGTCCGCGCCAAGGGAACGGGATACGTTGTCCTTCAATTGCGTAATTCCCTGTTCCGGCGTCAGCTTACCAGAGGCAATACTCTCAACAATGCTTTGCAATTGTGCCGATACCGCTGCATATTGATCGTTCGCTGGACGGAAGTGGGCCACATTCAAAAGTTCCTGTGCTTCTTTGGTATATGGACGATCCGTATAACCTTCAACTTCCGTGGAATCATTACGTGGACTGAGGCTGCCTTCCGCTACTACACGAGCAGTCGCATTTTCCTTATTCATCAGGAACTCGATAAATTTCCAAGCCTCTTCCTTGTTTTTCGCCTGTGCAGGAACAGACCAAGCCCATCCTCCAGACATCGTAGTTGCTCCAGGTTCTTCCCCATTTTGTGTTGGGAATGGTGCAAAACCTATTTTCTCTTCAACGTTGGCGATTGGAGCAGCGCAGTTCTCGGCCCATGTCGAACCTGCCCAGCTACCATCTACAGCCATTGCCAGTTTGTCTTGCGGGAACTGTTGCTGGAAAGCAATACTGCCAGCTTGTCCATTCAGGGCAACCTGCATGGTCGGACCTGTTTTATCCGTGTTAAACACTTGATCTATGAATTTGAAGGAATCCAGCAGCCCCGGGCTGTTAACGACCCATTTCTTGGTGGTGTCGTCGTACAGCGTATCCGCCGTACCATAGAGCAGCATTTCCAGCGTTTGCATGGTGACACCTTCACCGTTTGCTTTGCCCACGATCATATTAAGCGGTGTCACACCTGGCAGTTTTTGCTTGATGGTACGTGCTGCTTCGAGTACTTCTGCCCAACTTGCAGGTTTGAATGGAACTTCAAGTCCCGCCTGTTGAAACAGTTCCTTGTTGTACCAGATCCCGCGTGTATCCGAGGTAGCCGGAACGCCATACACTTTGCCGTCTTCGCCGGTAACCCCCGCCTTCAGGTTATCGATAATATGTTCTTTCCAATCGGGCCATCCCTGAACCTGTGTATCCAGCGGCTCCAGATATCCCGCAGCAGCATCGGATTTGATGATGGATGTATCTTCGGCAATAACATCAGGCGCCGTGTCAGGCGATTTCATCTGTAAAACCATTTTGGACGTATAATCACCCTCACTTGCCAATACAGGCGCAATGTTGATTTTGATATCAGGGTTTTCTTTCTCAAATTGATCCACCAAACCTGATTGGAAGAATTTCGTAAGTGTATCTTCAGATCCTGAAGAACGGAACGATACGGTTACTTCCTTCTTGCCATCACTGGTTGTGCCTGTGCTTGAGCTTCCGCCCGAACAGGCTGTAGTTAGAATAAGTAAGGATGTCATAACTGCTGCTACCGGCATTTTCAATGATATTTTTCTCATGGTTCGCTCTCCTCTTGTCGGAATTCAACGAACTCCGAACGTTATGATGTACTCGCAGGTTCTCTCTTGCTTTCCTATCCTATTTCTGTACGCGGAATCCGCAATAATCCATAATCAGTTCACTAAAGAGCATGTTGGACCATGAAAACCATGGACGTGTATATTCACGTGGATCGTTGGCCGAAAAGCCTTCATGGGTCAGTCCGGTATCCGCATCCGTCTTATGGATAAGCTGAAGCAATCGTAGTTTTTCGTTGCGATCCCCTGTAGTCAGCCCCTGCATCGATAACGCGATATGCCAGATGTACCCTTCCGGTGTATGCGGACTACCGATTCCCGCTGCAGCTGTTCCCTCATAAAAATACGGGTTGTTCGTGGATAAAATGAAACGGCGTGTATTCTGATACACCTCGTCGTTCTCATCCACATATCCGAGATAAGGTAAAGACAGCAGGCTCGGCACATTGGCATCATCCATCAGATTGTGATTGCCCATCCCATCCGTTTCGTATGCATATATGGTTCCATATTCGGGATGTTCAACGGTGCCGTAATCCTGAATACCTTTGTTGATCTGTTCCTCCAACTGCTTAGCAGTCGCTGCCAGCGTTTCATCCTCGAACACCGCTTCAGCAATTTCCTGTAGATATCGAAGCGCCACAACGGCGAACATATTGGATGGAATCAGATAACCATATTCACAGCGATCGTCGCTGGGACGGAATCCCGACCAAGTCATGCCGGTGTAGGCTGTTTCAGTACCTCGTCCCTCTCGGCTGAGCGTATCGGTTTCAGGAGCATCCAGACGTTGGAACGTGTAGGGTGATTTCGTCTCATGATGCTGTTCCACTTGCCATAACTGCATGATGACCTGGGCTGCTTTGCGGAACGTATCATTGAATTGAGTTGTTCTTCCCGTGTTCTTCCACAGGAGATAACTGAGCTGAATCGGATAAGCCAGAGAGTCGATCTCATACTTCCTTTCCCAGATCCAATCATTCATCTGCGTCAGATCTTCCTGATGTCCTTTCCCACTCTCCGTCTCATTAAAAGCGTTTGCATAAGGGTCCAGCAGAATATAATTCAGTTGACGTTCAACCAATCCAGCGATCATGTCGGCGATATCTTCATCCTCTGAAGCGAGAACCAGATAAGGTCTGACCTGAGCAGCAGAATCACGTAACCACATGGCAGGGATATCTCCCGTAATCACAAAAGTTGTGCCATCTTCTTTGCGCTGAATTGTGGTCGCCATTGTATTGGTAAAACAGTTTTTGAACATTTGGTTAAGTTCCGGATAATCCGGCATACGTTTGTTAACCCGATCAATCATGTCGTATATCGAGGGGGAAATTTCTTGATCATCTCTGGGTGTCAGCATGTTGTCCTCCTTATGTAATCCAATTTGTTAACCGCTTTCATCATCCTAAAACGAATATAATGTTATGTCAATATATTTATTTGTATATTAGCATGTTATTTTAATTTCACCGCACTAAATAGTATACCAATTAAGGTAATGTGTCCCTTTTTATCCACAACAAAAAGAGACCTCGTTTCCACGAAGTCCCTCTTTAAACACAATAATTATAAAGCCGCTAAAATTAACCCTTTTGTTTCACCATACTCGTTGATTTGCCCTTCACCAAGCGGGCAGGCAAAATAACTCTGTTCACTGCCATTTCGTTGTTCTGCATACTTTGAAGCACCATCTCGAATGCCTGTTTTCCCATATCAAACTGGCTTTGTCTCATATGTGTTATACGGCTTCCTTCGGCAGCGTTTGGACTGTCAAAACAAATGATGGACATATCTTCCGGGATTCTCAGACCAAGCCGATCCGCTGCCTGCTCTGCAAGTAAAGCAATATGGTACTCCGCAGCAAAAAGTGCAGTAATCTGGGGGTATTTCTGTAAATGTTCCACCAATGTCTCCACATCACGGACCTCGACTTGAGGATCAAACACACTTGGCAGTGTCGAAAGAAAAGATTCTAACCACAGTTCCTTGTTCACCAGAACCCCTTGATCATGATGAGCCTCAATGATTCCTTCAATTCGTTCCTCAATCGGTGTAGTGTTCGCCGGAGGCTGCGTCAGAAAAGCGATATGTCGGTGACCGAGATCGAACAAATAATTCATCCCTTCTCGCGCCGCGCCTACATTATCCGTACTGACAGATGAAGCCGGAATGCCTTTCAAGTACCGATCAATCAGGACAAAAGGGAATTTGTTAACAACCAGTTTAAGAATCTCATCGCTGAAGTATTCACCCTGTGCCGGGAAAATAATCAATCCGTCCACACCCAGTTCCAGCAGTTCCTGAATGCTCTGTTCCTCCTGCTCGGGAATCCCGAAGGAGCGTCTAAGTACAAGAAAACAATCATGCTCTCGCGAAGCTTCTTCCATACCATATAACAGTTCTGTACCATACATATCACTGAAGTTAGTAATGACAAGACCAATGAGCAGCTTCTTCTCTGGATCTTTAACCGAAGCACGCGGAGCAAGTCTGTTAGGTCTTTCCTGTAACACATCTGCTGTATCGGCTACAAAAGAACCCCGTCCTGGCTGACGAACAATTAATTGTTCACTCGCCAGCATCTCAAGCGCTTTTTTTGTTGTAATCCGGCTAACTCCGAATTCATCACATAACTCCTTCTCCGAAGGAACACGCTCACCGACTTGATATTGATGAAGCTGTATCCGTTCGCGCAAGGATTCAAAGATCTGTTCATACATCGGCTTCGATGCCGAATCTTTCCCCAATACAAGCACCTCCATAAATACCCATACTTCTCATGTTCTACATCCTAATATATCATGTTATATCATTAATGTGAAGAAAGAGACGGCTCACCTTGTGTCCTATGAGAGCAAAAGAAAAAGCATCCCGATGGATGCTTCATTTCCAAAAGTTCATTATTAAATTTATTTGGCGTAGATAACCATAGCCGAATAATGATTTATAACGTAACCTCCGTTAGTAACGGATACTTCAGAATACTTGATATCCACTACATTCACAGTATTGATCCCATTTAAAAATTCATTCATTTCTTTCTCCAACTCTACAGTACTTGTATTTTCAAATATTCTCACTTGTGTTCTCATCGTTCATCTCCCTATCCATCTAATAATGACTTAAGGGATATTATACGTCTTTGATGCATTTAGGTCGCATATCAAACTTCGCTGTGTATCAGGGATAAATGGTTTGATAGCCGAGTAATCTTAGGCGTCAGATATGAATTGATACAACAAAAAGCCGACAAGCCCTGATACCCTCGGCTTATCGACTTCTTGCTTAGATGGTCAAAATGCAGTTATCATCCATGTCACACTTTTCATAATTAAGGTTGCAGACCCTCAGCGGACGGTGGATCTACTTCTGTTTCAGTCTCTTCAGAGGTCGTATCTGGTTCTGGAACTGATTGTTCTTGTGCTGCGCTGACGAACAATCGTCCAGCTGCTTCAGCCTCTACTTTGTTGCCTGCTGCATCCTGAGCGCGAATCACAATGACTCCCCCCTCAAGAACAAGGGATGCAGGTGTTGTGTACGTACCCGTGTAACGACCAGGCTCAGTCTCCACCAATGGAATCTCTCCTGCCCCTTGGGCATTCAGATTCAAGGGTAACTGAATACGGAAAGATGCTTGCAGACCAGGTTTACTGTCAAATGAAACGGTAACACTCTCCCCTGATGTGATTCGCACATCCTCAGCCGGAGTAGTATTCGTAAGTTCTGGCAACACCGTCTCCACATAAACGGTGCGTGTTACGGTTGTTTTGTTGCCAGCGATATCGGTTGCCGTGATGGTAATTGTGTTCTCGCCTTCATTGACCAATACGCGGTGACTGAAGCTTCTGTCTTTGCCCACTTGTACGGTTTGTCCGTTAACGGTTACCTTATCGAGGAATTGTTCCACGACATTACCCGTTACGTGAACAACTTCTGCATTGATGCGATCCCCTTGAGCTGGGGTAACAATCGTCAATTGCGGTTTGGTCTGATCCAGAATAATGACAACGGGGAGTGAACGGTCGGTTGTTTTACCGTCTACCACTGCCTCAGCAGTAATCGCATTAATGCCAGAACGGAGTTTCACACCATATGAAAACTTCCCATTCGCTACCGTTGTTGTACCTGCCAGATCCTTGCCGTTGTAAAACTTGATCTGGGCGCCGGATGCTGGAGACGTTCCCGACACGGTGAAGGTTGACTGATTCGTATACGTGTTCGCAGGGGCTGTGAGCACCGGTGCATTTACCGGATATCTCACAACTGCACGAATCATGTAGTTACCTTCTTCTGCAGGTGAAGTGCTCCATGCGCCACCTACTCGCTGCCAGCTTCGACCTGCATTCGTACCATTCTCATCAGTAGCCAGTCCCGGAGCACCAGTTCCAGCTACACTCTGAACATACACGATATAGAAGTCGCCCGTTACAATGACCGGTTCCGGGAATTCAACGGTTGTCCATTGATCGTTACGAAGTGCAGTACCGTCAAATGGTCCAGCCAGTTGTCGTCCCGGAGCGCCGCCAGTACCCGAAGCATCATAGACGGCATATTGGAACGCTGTACCTCCAGGTACAGGCCATTCGCTGTTCCAGAATCGGAACGATGCACCTGTCAGTTGAGCGGTCTCCAGCTCTGGTGTCATTCGAACCGCCCAAGCGTTATCCGCAGCGTTAAAAGCTCGTGCGTTCTCTGCTGTTCCATCATCATAAGCAATTTCCCCAGGGAAACCGATGAATGGTTTCAAGGCAACATTTGCCTCAGCTGTACCATTACCAGGGACAGTAACAGTAACGGTTTTACTGTAATAATCAGCAGCCCGGATGGACAGGGTATAACTTCCTTCCAATACCTGAATATTGAAGCTGCCATCTGAACCTGTGCGAACTTCACCTACATTGGCATCTTCCATCACGAGAACGGAAGCATCAGCCAGTGGTTGTCCTGTCCGCTCATCTGTGACTACACCTTCAATCTGCCCATGCGGGATTGCCTCCAGATTAAAGTTGGCTTTGGCACCACTGCCATCGGTGATCGTTACCTGCTGAGTTCGAGGATAATATCCATATGCCTCAGCTTTTAACGTGTAATCACCTGCTACGTGTGTGAAGCTATACTTGCCTGTAGCTGAATCTGTCTTCACCGAACGTCCGGTTTCCAGTACGGTAACCGTTGCACTTGCAGGCAGGCTTTGTGGATTAACCGAACCTGTTCCTGGTTTTTCAACTTCCGGTAATTGCTGTTTCGTTTTGTTAAATTCCGCTTTGTCAGTCCGCGAAATTTTGTACCATGGGTTATCATAGGACGGTTTCGGTTTGTCGCTGTTAAGCACAACCGCACTGTCCTCCGTTACCGTCTCCGCAGCAACTCCCAGTACACGGAAATCATCAATGAACCAACCTGTCTTCACAACACTGTTGTCTGAGGTCAGACGGAACCGGAATTGCACTTCATTGCCGGTAAGTGTATCCAGGTCATAAAATACCGGTGTCCATTGTTTACCGTTTGTACTATGTGAGAATTTGCCCAGTTCTGACCATGTCGTTCCACCATCCTTGGTAACTTCCACATAACCGTAGTCGTATCCACTCTCAATCTCGTACCAATGATTAAACGTAAGTGTTCCTTCGGATACATCCGTCAAATCAACAACTGGAGATACGAGTGAATAGTTGGAGCCATTCTCGTACGTATTGTCGAGATCAGTCGCCCAGACATTTGGCGGAGAAACGGCGCTTGCAGGTCCCGTTACCGGAATGCCTCGTTCCCACTCATCTTTGGTTCCTGAATGAGTCCAGCCATTATCATCACTACCATCGAAATGATCAATGTAGATATCCTGAGGCACATCCACTGTAATGGAGACCTCGTTCGATTTGTCACTTTCATTACCACTATAATCAAGTGCGGAAACGGTATAGTAATAGGTCGAATCTGTCACCGTAGCCGTATCCGTAAACGTTGTTCCTGTTGCAGTTCCAATGGATTCATAACCTGCACCTGCGGTTGTGGAGCGATATACGATATAGGATTCGAGATCCTCATCGCTCGGACCAGTCCAGCTCAAGGCTACGTTGCCCAGAATATCAGCGGTTGCAGTTAATCCCGCTGGAGCTCCTGGTGCAAGATCATCCAATTCTTCAACTGCGAAATCATCAATGTACCAACCAGCCTTTTGCACCGAGTTATCACTGGTCAGATTGAATTTGATAAATACCTGCTGTCCCGCGTATTCGCGAAGGTCGACATATTGTTTCTTCCAGTTCCCACCTGTACCCGTGAAGCTTAACAACTCTTCGAACACATAGTCGCTGTCCTCGGAAGCGATATATACCTTGCCAAAGTCGATGTTATTCTCCAGATCATACCAGTGTTTGAAGGATAATAACGCGCCTTCTGGACTCTCGGTGAGATCAATTGGTGGCGCAAGCAGATATGCATTGCTATTCGCCACATAAGTCCCTTGCAGATTGGTTGCAATCACCTTGTCACCGGAGTATGCACTTCCAGGACCACTGGTTGGTGCTCCCCATACCCAAGTACTTCCGGTTCCGCCTGTCGTGAAGCCCAGCTGATCTTCTTCAAAATCCTGAAGATATCCTGGCTGAACACCATTGGACACAGCCACTTTATATACCTGACTTTCGAAGCCGTTGTTGCCGTAGTCGTTAACGCGGATATAATACTCCACACCTTGTGGCTCAATGAGAAATGCCGGAATGGTCGCTGTGTACGTACCATCTTTGTTATCTCCAGCAATCCGATTCATCGGCAGATAGACGTACTGGTTGGTACCTGTCGTTTTGGCAAAAGCCTCGACGGAGACTACCGCGACGTTATCTGTCACATGAGCGGTTAATGGTATATCGATGCCTGTAAAGGCAGAATTAACAGGGGTGTGTGCCAGTACCGGCTCTTCCAGATCATCTCCGGCCGTAACCACTCTGCCGGATACTGTGCCGATCCCTTCGAGTACAGAACCTACAGCATCAAGGGCATTAATAATGCCGTGACCATAGCCGTTATTAGGAGATGTCGGATATTGACTATCTGTTCTCGGCGTGGCTGTATCTGTAATGATCTGCTCCAGCTGATCCACTGTAAGGGAATGATTGGCTTGAAGAAGAAGTGCAGCAAGCGCAGTTGTATGTGGGCCTGCCATGGATGTTCCGTTCCACCCTCCCTCATATACACCGCCCGGAACTGCTGAGCGGATATTCACACCAGGGGCAGATACTTCCGGTTTGATCTCACCATACGGGGATGGGCCCAGCAAGGAGAATGAAGCCAGGTTTCCGTTGATATCGGTTGCTCCTGTAGCAAAACTTTCAGGATAGTTCGCCGGGTTAGCAACAGAACCAGGTCCGCCCGGGTTACCCAGTCTCACATTTCCTGCGGAGAATTCTGGGAAAATCTGAGCATCACGCCAGGCTTGCACCATCGGTCGGAACCACTCATCCAGTCCTGCTCCTCCGCCCCATGAATTGTTGACAACATCCGGTGCAAGTTCAGGATGCAGATTGCCTTCCGCATCCACCGGAGCAATCAACCATTGTCCGCCATCCAGAATAATGGCATCTGTTGTTTCCGGATTGAATATCCGTACACCAATCCACTTCGCACCGGGAGCAACCCCGATCTGGTTGGTGCCATCTGCTTCGGAGCCAACCATCGTACCCATCGTGTGAGTACCATGCCCGTCTCCGTCCGCAGGGAGGGAAGCATTACTGTGCGGATCATACCAGCTCAGTTCGGGATCAACGATATTACCCGAAGCATCCAGTCCCCGCCATTTGCTGCGAAGCGCAGGGTGGGTATAGTCCACACCACTGTCCAGATTGGCAACAACAATCCCTGTTCCATCGATGCCCCGATCCCACACGGCTGGCGCATTGATGTAATCCAGGTTCCATTCCACGTTCTCTGTCGCAAGCTTGTCCTTTGTAGCAGGCTCTTTGTCTTTGACTCCGACTGCAGAGTCTTTAGTTGGCGTTTGGACAGCATCTTTGCCTGATACCGCATTCGCCGGTTCTTTACTCACTTCGGCTTTCTGTAAGTATCGTGTCTCATTTGGTAGAATCTTCTCCACCTCAGGCAGCAGCGCAATCTGTTCCATGACTTCTTTGGTACTCGTTACTGCCAGTGAATTGACAATAAAATAGCTTTTATATTCTTTGACCTTACCCAGGTCAACTTCCTTTTCCAGATAAGTTTCCAATGGATATTGTGTACGCGAGGCCGTTTCTCGCAGAGAGCTGACGACCGAATTACGAACGGACAGCTTTGTGGCTGAAGCCGTTTGTTTGGCGATGGTCGCCTTTTCAAGGGCCTGTTTGGAGACTGCTGCTGTATCCACCTGTTCCTTCATTTTCACCAGATAGGTAACATATTCACTACCTTCGAATTCTTTGGTCAACTTGGCGTTTACTTTGGACTCCGAAACATTGGCAAGTCCAGATTTCATATCCAATTTGGATGATGTGGAGTTTTCAGCTGAAACCGGATGAATGATCGAAAATGCAAGGAGAAGCGAGAGCCCCATGGAGATGGGCTTGCGTAACCGATTAATCTTTATCAAACTTTTCCACTCCTTTTACCCGGTTTTTTAATTTAGTCTGGTACATATACCCTTCTCTGCAGAATAAAACGGTAAAATAACCTTTATTGCGGACGAAATAGATACCATGGATTTCACATAAAGCCTCACCTCCTTTGCAGGTCTGGTTAGGGAACAATATGAGTCAGAAGAGATAACAGATCAGTCTATGATTTTTGACTTGGAAGTTTAGGAGATTGAATGAATCGGATTAAACCATGTGAGTGAATAGTTTGGGTGTTTGAATAATGCAATGAGAGTGAATGTCGATAAGCATTCATGTGGAAGGGTAATCTGGAGCGTTAGCAGAACGCTTGCTAAGGAGTGGTCAATATGACTTTCGATCGTGATTCGAGTGAGTAGTTAAACATTTTAATTACATATAATAGTCGATTAGGAATTTAATTGGATTTTATTGGTATAGTATAAAATCATTATTCGATATATACAAGCACTTTATTGAAAAATATAGAAAATAAGTCTATTTAATGCTTTTATGTGTCTCATGTCGCTTACACATTTCAGCTTATTTTTCGTATTCCTGCATGTTTTTGATGAATAATAGGTTTTAGTAGTTCTATATAACCAAGACCTGATACTCAAAATTTCAAACCAAGAAAATGAACGACATGAGAACTCTCATGTCGTTCATATCAAAATTTATATCTCATCATGTAATGTTCACGCCGCCACTTGCATAACCAACAACGGTATTCACAAGACTAAGTCCAGTTGCCGTTGCGGAGAATACAAGCAGAAGACGTGTCTGTGCAGTCACAGGTATAGTCAATCCGGTGGTTATGCCATTGGAGATGCTACCCAAAGCAATGATACCGGTGAGTGGAGGTACCAGTGTAACGACGGCCCCTGGAACCGCAGTAAATGCATTATCAGGTGTAGGTGAACTGAATAATTGCGCAGTGATGGTCACCGTTGAACCGACCAAGGCCAAGGCTGCTGTGGTACTAAAATAGGCAGCAATGGAAGTTATAACGCCATCCCGTGGGACAGAGAACGCAAAGTTAATGAGTGGTCCGACAATCGTTCCCGTTAAATCAATGGTGCCACCCAGAATGCTTACTCCTGTTGCCGAGCTGCCGAAACCGATAAGGCTTGTCGTTCCGACCAGTCCACCAAGAACCGTTGTTAATATGGCAGGTCCGCCAGAAGCAAACGGTATGATGGCGCCCGAACCCGTAGCTCCTGTAACACCAGTGCTGCCAGTTACTCCCGCAATCCCAGTTGCGCCGGTAGCCCCGGTGACTCCCGCAAGTCCAGCTGCCCCGGTAGCCCCGGTGACTCCTGCTACGCCAGGATCACCAGTTGCTCCTGTAACGCCAGCTGCCCCAACAGCTCCTGTACTCCCCGTTGCCCCTGTCGATCCTGTTGCGCCACCTGCTGGGCCTGCCGCACCCGTTGCTCCAGTAACACCTGTCGCACCTGCTGGTCCCTGGGCACCAGCAGCTCCCGGTGTACCAGCTGGACCTACACCACCCTGAGAACCAGCAACGCCTGCCGGGCCTTGTGGACCAGGTACGCCCTGAGGACCCGCTGGTCCTGCAGGTCCTGCCGGACCTTGACTCCCTATGTTTCTAAGCCCTGATGTGATAGCCAATTCGGTCGCCCGGATCAAAATGACCAGTTGATCTTTCTCAGCCGAATCGATATTCCCCTGTAAAATGACAGATAGGAGCACATCCAGCAATTGCTGCAAATTGGTTCCCACACTGATTGGAGAAAATGGAACGGCCTCTGCAGATACAATGGTAAGCTCCAAGACCGCTTCGAGATCTGCCTTGGTTCCCTTTTTCAAATCCGAATGATGAACCAGAGCCAGTAATTTACGCAGTACCTCAATCAGAAGTGAAACATTGTGAGGCGTGGGATTGGCAAAAACCTGTACAATTGCTCCCTTCAACTCACCAATTAATTTGAGAAGCAATTCGGCTTCTTTGTCAAAACACTTATGATGGTGGTTATTGTGGTGGTTATTGTGGTGGTTATTGTGCTCGTGATGGTGTTCTTTGTGCTGCTCTTGGGGATGGTCACAGTCCTCAGCTTTTTTTTTCTTAAATCCGCTCCAACCATATCTGATGCGTTTCTTTGGTTTCATCTTTTTTGCAGATCCTCCTTAGTGAGTCTCAATCATTCCATTACAGGCGAACATCACTGGTTTGATGATATCAGTATATTAGCAAGAAAGAATTTCGTGATTATTATATAAGTAAGTTTCCGAATTACCGTTTTCAGCTTGGAGCAGCCTCCATTATCATGGAGAGGATTTTGCATGGAAGTCAGCCCTGTGTATAGCCCAACCAAAAGAGCGCTATCCGATGAGTACAATACTCCTGGATGCGCCCTTTTTATATTTACAGTAGTTAATTTATCTTTGTTGATTAGTCCAATTTAATTTTGAAAACAATTGGCGCATTACTTTTCACAGTTGTTGTTGTGATCGTCAGTGCGTCCGCTGTTCTCTCCCATTGCGGCTGTTCTTCATAGCCAAGTACCTGAATATCTTGAATGACCCCTTGAAAATGGTGAGAATTTTCCTTCAGGGATTTAATCTGCACCACCCCATTATCTGGATAGGCAAGAACCGTGGCATACAGACTGCTTTCTTTTAACGTAAAACGTATATCTTCACTCGTAAATATCTTCGTATCCCCATCCGTGAATTGCCCTTCCTTCACCTCTGTCGGACCCTCGCCAAACGTACGCCAGAATGACGTGTCATAGATCGCTTCCCCATTCACTTCCAGCCACTTGCCAATGCTCAGCAAAATGTCGCGATCTTCATCCGGTATGCTGCCGTCTGCTTTGGGACCAATATTCAGCAGTAAATTCCCGTTTTTGCTTACAATATCGACGAGATCCCGAATAATCTCCTCAGCCGTTTTATAGTTATTATTTTCCGTATAACACCATGAGTTTTTAGCAACAGCTGTATCCGTTTGCCAAAAATAGGGCTTGAGCTCAGCGAACTGTCCCCGCTCCACATCCGGAACGGCACTACCAAACATGTAGGCCTCATGTTTATAATTGATAGCTACAGGCACACCCCACTCTTCGCCTTTGTTATAATAATAGGCAGCAAATTTTTTTAGATAGGGTTTGAACGCAACCGTTTGAATCCACCAATCAAAATAGAAGACCTTTGGCTGATATTGATCAACCAGTTCACAGCAGCGAATCAACCAGTCCTCCAGATACTCCTCGGTTGGAGGTGAGTCATACAAGTCGAAGTGATCCTTGGGTTCAGGCATGGCAGGCCAATAGAAATCCCCACGCGCCAGAGGTTCCTTAATATCTGAATCAAACTCCTTCCCGTGAGACATGAAGAACCAGTGCTCGGCGCGGTGAGACGACACACACAAGGTCAGCCCCTGCTTCTCGTATGCAACCTTCATCTCGCCCAGAAGATCCCGTTTGGGGCCCATTTCATATGTGTTATAGTGAGAGATAGAGCTTTTGTACATCTGAAAACCATCATGGTGCTCAGCCACAGGCATAACATATCTGGCTCCAGCCTGTTTGAATAACGTTGCCCATTCATCTGCATTGAACTTCTCTGCTTGAAACATCGGAATGAAGTCTTTATATCCAAAGTCCTTATGAGGTCCATACACCTCAAGGTGATGTTCATAAGCTTTGGTGCCTTGTATGTACATATTTCGCGAATACCATTCGCTATCATAGGCCGGTACAGAATATAGCCCCCAGTGAATGAATATGCCGAATTTCGCTTTTGGGTACCATTCGGGTACTTGAAAGGCGCTAAGCGAACTCCAGTTGTCCTTGAATTTACCGCTCTCAATCGTTGCTTCGATATGTTGCAAATATTCGTTTTTGTCCATGAGATGTTCTCATCCCTTCTGTTATTGTCTGTAGTTGTATTGTAGTGCTAAGGCCGAAGGATAGACATGCAGAACACTAACTTTTAGATGGACAATAATAACCTTGTATGGAGATGAAAAGTATGAATCACCAAACTTTGCTTACGAACTACCTGTCCAATCTCCAAGTCGAATTATTCATGGTCAACTACAATCGGTGCGATACGGATTGGCGGGATCTGGATTACACGCCCGATTACAGCAAGTTTTATTTCATATGCGAAGGTGAAGGTTGGCTCAAAATTGGGGATGAGGAGTATTATCCTGCGCCTAATCAGCTTATTCTAATGCCAGAGGGGATCAAACAGTCATACTCTGCCATTAATGAAAGTCCTTTTCTCAAATATTGGTGTCACTTTAGCGCAAAGGTTGGGGGAATCAATTTGTTCCAAATTCTGAAATTCCCACGCATCTGTACGATAGATCAACCTGAGTTGGTTCAAGCAATCTTCAGCAGTATCCTTACATATGCAAAATCCGATGAAGTCTATGCCCATATGATGGCCAAGAGCAAACTGACCGAGTTACTATCCCACTATCTAATGAATCTGGATCTGGATCAGATCTCTTTTATTAACGTTCCTGTCATGGAGAAACTGTCCACCATTCTGGCATATATTGATTCCAACATTGAAGAGAATATTTCGGTTCAGGATCTGGCCCAGATCGCCTACATGCATCCAAATTATTTCATTCGATTCTTCAAGCAGCAGATTGGAGTTCCTCCGATCCTCTATATTACTGGTAAAAAAATCGATAAGGCCAAGGAGTTGCTGGCCTGCACCCCGAACACAATAACTGCCATCGCCGAGCATCTCGGTTTCAGTGATTTGTATTATTTCTCCAGACAGTTCAAAAAGCATACAGGGCTAACTCCAACGGAGTACCGCAAACAAAAAACAGTACTGACAACGAAACATGGTCTATAAATAAGCTCACTTCAGAGAGAGTTCCCTCATTCGGAACTCCCTCTTATAGACTTGTTTCTATTCAATTGCTCATGCTGAGTTACTTTCTTGAGTTCTCTCAAATAAGCATAACCATAGTTTTGATCCGGCTCAAGATATGCCCCTTCCGCCCACTCGTTCCAGGCATTAACAAAAAGATATTCACTTTTGTACAGTGTCCTTGCTCTCTCCATCTGCCTTGATAGATACAGCCCAAACTTCTCTGGAGTAGCACCGAGCGTACTCTGTCCGTCAACGCCTCTCCGCGGTGTATTATCCCAATTGACAAAAGCACCTGGATAGACAATTTCTCCGTTACGGTGTGGTGTTCGTTCGAGAATGGAGGACCAAACCTTGTCGTAATTCACAGCAATATGCTGCTGTCCCTTGATGTTCATTCCGATCCAGATTCCATTCATATGTCCATGTGCAAACGTATAATGCGGTTCAAATTCCATACTCGCATCAAAGATCTGACGATTAAATGTAGGGAATCCACCAATGGTCTGCACAAAATGGATCCCTTTCAGGCCATGCTTCAAAGCCAATTCACGCCAAAACTGAATCATTTCCTCACATTGCGGAATACTCGCTGGTCGATAGATCAGAAATAAAGGCTTACCTTGCACTCGAATATATCGTTTGTCCTTAAATACTTTTACCAGATAATTAAAATGTTCTTCCCAATCATCTCGATCCCCATAGTTCTGGGCCATGAGAATATCGGATTCTTGCCCATCCCATTTTCTTGTCCATGTCTCATTGGCCCAAGACAAACAAAAGGGAAAATCAGGCTCCCCACTTTCCAGAATTTCATTCACTGGTTTTTCCAGCAAACGCTTGCCTTTGAACCAATAATGATAATAACAAAATCCATAAATGCCATGCTGTTTAGCCGTTTCCGCTTGCCACTTTCGTACATCTGGATCGGAAAGATCATAATAGTTCCCCTGAAACGGCTGCTTAGGCTGATAATGACCCGAATATAAAGACGTGGCTTTTTTTACATTCGTCCATTCAGTAAAACCGTCCCCCCACCATCGGTCGTTCTCCTCAATCCGGTGAAATTGGGGCAGATGCAGAGCAATTACCTTCAATCAGAACTCCTCCAATGCAGCAACATGATGCAGCCTACGCTCCTGTGATTTTTGGGATGATTTATATGAAAATGATATCCAGCAGTCGCAATGTTTTTTGTAGATGGGATTGATTATATTTCATGTATGCCAGAGCATGGCTAGCGGCCAGTCTCCTTGCATCAACACTCTGCCAGTAATGTTCAAACTTCTGAGTGAGTTCTTCACAAGAGTTGTATTGTTGAAAGTTACTAAGGTCAATCCCGTTGCTCTGATTCACAGATGGGCCTATGAGCTGAAACGTCCCACATGCGGCAATTTCCATCACGTTTTTGATTGATTCCCCACCATGAATAACCAGTTTGCTTCCGTTATATAACATCTGACGAGCTTCATTCATATGAACAGGCTTGAAATCCCCGATCTGTGCCCAACCCTTTCCATCCACCCGAACCTTTTTGTTATCCATAAGACCTGATTTGGCAATTGCGGTGACGATGCCATCCGGTTCTGCATCCCCGATGATATAAACATCCGATTCATACTCCGGGGGAACAGCTTGCGGACAGAATATATGTGGATCAGGCGGCATGAACAGTTCATGACTACCAGTGCTTCCCATATGCTGCTGATCATCGCTTATTTGCGTTGAATGTTGTGTAAACACGTGATCAAAAATCGGTAGAATAGTTTCGCTTTGATTCACCTGTTGATCGGCAGACAACCAGATTGCCTTCTTCACGGTTGATGTCCTTAATGCTGTGATATTCTCATCCGGCAAGTTTTCTTCGCTTCCGATGACCATAATCAGGTCAACATCATAAGAAGATAAACAGGCTGACACGGATTCGATATATTTAATCTCATTTACATTTCTCACGAGATGTTTCAGACTCTGTTCAATCAGGACGCAATGTGATGACATTTCTCGGTCATTACAAGGAGTAATAAGAAGCACATTTAACTCTTTATAGATCACTTTTGGCACTTCTCGGGCAGGTATGCTTCCCACCTGCATCATTTTCAGCCATTGCTGATTCAGTTCCAATTGTTGTACTTCCATATGTTTACGCATGGATTTGAGTTTCCTGTTCAGAACCACATTCATCTGTCTCAGGAATAACCGGTTCGCATCATGAACTGAACGTTTCTTTTTCGTGGACTTAACCTGCGTTCTTAACTTCTTTCGGATAACAAACCCTCCTGTTCCATGCGAAAACATTCTCTGCCTACAATATGCACGAAATAGTGTTTCGCTAACTCTTTTTTTGCAAAAGGGGCTTTATCCCAAGTATATAATGTGTGGCCACCCGGATCATTCCAGATCTTGTCCTCATAGAATATATGAATACTGTATAGGAGATGATATCTTTGCCAACATTTGATAGTATCCTTGTCACCGGCAATCAGACGATAAATCAAAATCTGCACGTTAATGGTAATCAAACCGTTGGTGTCGATCTACAAGTCAATGGTAGTCAGACCATAGCAGGCAGCCTTCAAATCAACGCCAGCTCCTCGATTGTCAACCATTTGGGTGTAGGCGGAGTAATTGAAGCTGGAGATAGCGTTAAGGCCGCTACACAATTAATGGCACTCAATCAACCTACTCTTCCAATCTCCCTACCTGTTTTGCAACAACTCAGATATTACAATCCTGGTGTTGCAGGTCAACCCGGTCTGGTCTTAACAGGGACTGCTGGCAACCAATATATCCTGTTCGTTGATGAGAGTAGCGGGACACCCCATCTCGCCATTCAGCCCGTATAATATAGCCATGAATCAGTTGAATTTCACCAAAAGAAGCGATATCCGTGTACACTCTGGATATCGCTTCTTTTGGTTTCTTTTCTAATGAAGCCTGGTTATAACTCATCCATTTATAAAACTGTGATTAATACGGACAAGACACTCTTGCTTTCCAGCTGGAACTGCATCAATACATCGTCCCGCAGCTTAACCTGTACGTTGCCCGTCTCCTCCCCATCATTGAAGAGGACTAATGCTACGGAACCATCGACATTCTTAAAAGCCACAGAACAAATTCCATCATCACTGGATGTTGATTCGATCCGAACAGCCTTCGGACGGATCACAGCACTGAAATGAGCCAGAGCATAATAATCAAGTGTATACGTAAGTTCCTTTGTTTGCTGATTCACCTGTACGATCCCACGACACGTACTGCGGCCAAATCCAGGAACGGTCGGCCCGTTCTTCTCATCAAGCGCCATATTCCAAAGTACAAAAGACTTGCTGTAATTACGAAGAATCTGAATTCCTGTTCGTATCACATTCGAGAAAGCTTGCTCAAATGGCGGAATCCACTCTCCACCCGAACCTTCAGTGAAGTGTACTTCTTTGCCTGCAAAAGCTTCATAAACCTTCGTTTGAGCAGAAGCATCTCCCCCGTACCAATGCCAGGCTACGCCATCCACTTCCTCTCCAGCTTGTTCAAGTACGGTCAGGGGATAGTCCGGTTGATCCCAGTTGTGATCGTAACAGAGAATCTTGGTTTGAATATCGTTTTGCACAAAGGCTGGTTTAAGATGGTTTTTGATAAAATCTGCTTGGGCCTCGGCTGGCATCAACATACCCGGATAGTGCCCGGGTTCATACAGCGCCTCATTCTGTGGTGTGATGGCATGGATCGGTAATCCATGCTCTGCATACGCTTGAACGTATTTCACGAAATATTCAGCATAAACGGGATACCATTCAGCCTTCAACTGTCCGGTGATCATTGATCCGCTCGTTTTCATCCAGCCGGGTGCACTCCATGGTGAAGCAAATAGCTTCAGTTCAGGATTCAATGCCAACGCCTTTTGCGTTAAAGGAATAACGTCACCTTCATCATGTGCAATGCTGAATTGGGTTAATTCCGGGTCTGTCTGCTGTTCTGGCATATCGTTATAACTGTATATCGTTCTCGCATAGTCCGAAGCGCCCATCGGATTACGGATGACCGACAGCCCAATCCCTTTCTCCGGATGGAAGAGCCGGGTCATGACCTCATCACGCTGCTCCTCACTCAAGATTTGGTTGATCAAATAGGCAGATGAATCGGTAAAAGAAGCACCAAATCCGTCCATCTCCTGATACGTTAGCTGATCATCCAGATGGATCGTCGTTGTCTCCTTATCAGCATCCAGTGGTTTCAATTGCTCTTGGGGTAGAGATACGAATAAATCTTCTTCACCCGTAGATTTGTACATTTTGAATGTAG
This sequence comes from Paenibacillus sp. FSL R7-0198, assembly GCF_038000415.1. Classification (NCBI taxonomy): domain Bacteria; kingdom Bacillati; phylum Bacillota; class Bacilli; order Caryophanales; family Paenibacillaceae; genus Paenibacillus; species Paenibacillus sp. FSL R7-0198. The sequence continues at coordinate 215,936 of NZ_JBBOCB010000002.1, forward strand.
TCATAGGATTCTCCTTTGTATTTCTATTATTGAATGCCTAGTTTCTCTTTGTTCAATTTCATCTTTTCACTACGTACCTTCACAATCTCTTCCCACCGATTTTCACCTAAAAATGATTTGTAAGAAGCCAGTGCACTGTCATACGAGGCATCATCCTTGGAACGTACCATACTGACCAGTGTTGTATTCCACTTCGTATTGATTGCTGACAACGCACGAGCTTCAGGTGTACCTTGATCCGGGCTAATATTCTCCAGAATGAAGTGTGGTTTCAGCTTGCCTTTGCCCCACTCCTGCATCTGTTTAATCGCTTCCGGAAAAGCATCTGCACTGAGTGCTTTGTGGCGGTCATGACCGAAGAACATAAATTCACCCATCCGATAATCCTTTTTGAATTGATCCGCGTTATTGAGTTGCAGGTCTTTAACTGCTGGCAGCAATTCTACACTACCGTCGGCTTTGGTTTGGTAGGTTTCCCCCTCGATCCCGTAATTCATAAGTGTCTGTCCTTCTTCACTCAGCAAGTATGTGAATATCTGAATGGCCTTGGCCGGATCTTTACAGTCCTTGGAAATGAAATTGATCATCCACCCCGTTATCCCGGATTGATTCAATGTTGGTGCATTGCCTTTGGTGCTCTGCGGTCCATCGATAGCAACATATTCTTTGCCTGGATTGGCACTCATGTAGATTTGCAAGTTTCCTCCTTGTTGAGGTGTACCGTCAAGCAGCATGGTCGCATATTTACCGGACTTCACTTTTTCCTCAAAAGCGGTTCCATCATCGGCAAAACTGTCATCACTGATATTGCCGTCTCTATACACTGTGTTCAATGTTTTCAACCACGTGAGGTAATCTTCATCCAGATTGCGATCATAGAATTCTCCTGATTCGGTCTCCAACGGAACACCGATGAAATCTTGCAACGTATCCCCGAGTGAACCTGTTCCTTCACCAATGGAGTTGAATCCAAACGGAATCAGCGCAGGGAACTCTTGCTTAATTCGTTTCATCACACTCTGGAATTCTTCTGGTGTTCCAATAACAGGGCTGCCCAATGCTTCGTACACATCTTTACGAATGATAAATGCCGTCTTGGCAGGAATGTTACCGCTATCATAATCCTCTTGCGTATTGGAATAGTTCGGGTAACCATACGTTTTACCATCCGCCAATTGGAACCAGTTCAATGTATCGGCAGCCGCAACTTTATTGAAGTAAGGATCATATTTTTCCGCCAGATCATTCAGCGGCATAGCCCAGGTTGCAGCTTTTTGCACCACTGGAGAATTGGAGTCAAATACGGTCAGCAAGTCAGGCATATCTCCACCCGCGAAAAAGGTGTTTAACTTGGTATCATCACCCGTGATGAATTTAATATTGATGTTCAGATCCTCTTTGATTTTCTTGGTAACAATGTCCTTGCCAAAATCAGTGTTCCACCAGTCAGCATTGACGTACCACGTCAGGTCGGTAGCCTCTTCCTTTTTATCCAACTGCCAAGCCGGCTTTTCCGGGTCAACCGTATACCGATCTTCAATGGAAACCCAGTTTCCTTCACTGGAGCCCCCAGATCCACCACTGCAACCTGTAATCATAAGTACGGTTGTGAGTAGTGTTGCGAGCAATTTAACCCCTTTTTTTCCTGATGCCTTGTTCAACTTCAACATGTTTTTGTTCCTCCTCAAAATGGGATAGTTGTTGCTCCTATTCCTTGACTGCTCCGAGCATCATTCCCGAGATAAAGTATCTCTGAACGATGGGATAGATCAGCACGATAGGGAGTGTTGTAATGACAATGGTGGCCAACTGCACGCCTTTGGTCGTTGTTTCAATGACAGCTGAACCTCCGACATTTTGCATGGATTGTGTCTGTGACTGAACGATAATCTCGTACAACATCATCTGAAGTGGATACAGTGACTGATCGGTAATGTATAACTTGGTTGTCATGAAGTCGTTCCATTGCCCCACCCCATTAAATAGCGCAATTGTAGCCATAGCAGGCATGGAGAGTGGAATGAATATTTTCAGGAAAATATGCCAATCCCCTGCACCGTCAATCTTGGCCGATTCTTCCAGCGAATCCGGAACATTCCGGAAGAAATTCATCAGAATCACGACATCATAGAAGCTGAACAACGCCGGAATAATGTACACCCAGAAGCTGTTTAACAATCCAAGTGATTTGATTAACAGGTATGTCGGGATCATGCCGCCCGAGAAGAACATTGTAATAACACCCATGGCAACGTATAATTTACGGCCTCTTATGTACTTTTTGCTCAGACCGTAACCAACCATGGCACAGAAGAACACATGTGTAACAACGCCAATCGTTGTTTTGGACACCGATATGAAGAAGGCCTGCCAGATGCCCTGATCATTGAATACAGCTCTGTAATTCTCCAGCGAGAATTCCGGTGACCAGAAGATGAATCCACCTTCCGCCAGTGCCTTGCCTGAACTAAAGGAAGAGATGATGACATTCCAGAGCGGAACCAGAATAACGATCGTACAGATGATTAGCAAAATCATATTTAACGTATCAAAGATCCGACTATCGAGATCTTCTTTTGCCACCTTTCCATTCACGCGGGATGCCTCCTTCTACAACACAGATTGATTATCGTTTAATTTGCTTGTGATTTTGTTTGCCGTGACGAGCAGAATGACAGAGATGATTGAGACACCCAAGCCAACGGCCGTTGCATATGAAAAGTCACCCTGAGACATCCCCATACGGTACACGTATGAATTAATGACTTCCGCTTTGTCACGGTTCTGGGAGTTCATGAGAACCAGCGTTTGATCCAGATTCGATCCCAATAAACCGCTTACAGTTAGAATCAGATTTAAGCTGATAATTGATTTCATGTTAGGCAATGTGATATTCCAGATCTGTCTGAGACGGCTTGCACCATCGATTTTGGCAGCTTCATAATACGTAGGATCAATCTTTGCCATGATCGCCAGATACAGAATCGTTCCCCAACCTGCTTCTTTCCAAATATCCGATAACGTAGCAATCCACCAATACTTGCCTGCATCCAGCAAGATGTTCTGCGGTTGCGAGATCACTCCCAGGCTAAGTAACAACTGATTAAATAACCCCGTTGTCGAAAACCAGGTAATCAGCATTCCCCCAAGTACAATCCAGGACAAAAAATGAGGTAAATATGAAACCGTTTGCACAAACTTCTTGAAGCGTCCGCTGTTTAACTCATAGATCATGATCGCGAGAATGATCGGAATGACAAACCCGATACCTAATTTCAAAAAACTGATTCCTAGTGTATTCACGACTGCATCCCAGAAGTATTTATCTGACAAAATGATTCTGAAATTATCCAGCCCTACCCAAGGAGCGGTGGCCAGCGTATCAATGACCGTGTAATTTTTGAAGGCAATCGTCAAACCGTAAATCGGGATGTAACAGAAAATAATCATAAAGATAATGCCCGGGATAATCATCGATTGAATCTCCCATTGTCTTCGATAATCCACGACGAATTCTTTGATTCGTTGCCCGATGGGCTTCTTTCCGTTGGGACTGATCGTATGTTTACTAGTTGATGGTTCTACGGCTAATTTATCCACGTTTTTTTACTCCCCTCCATCATGCATGCATGTTTATAAAAACGTTTTTATTTTTCGGCATAAAAAACCCCTTTGTTTTTATTTATGTAAAAAAAGACCGGAGAAGACGCTGAATCAACTTATGTACGGTAGTCTTTCCGGTCGATCTTCACATGGCTTGAACCTCTCACCACCAGCTCACCCGCCAATTTTTGCGCAGCCCCTTGTTCTTTCTCCTTGATCATCCCCACCAATTGGTTGATTGCCAGGATACCCTGTCTTGCAATTTGATTTCTTACCGTTGTGAGCGGTGGAGAAAAATACTGTGCGATATCAATATCGTCAAAACCCACGACACTAACATCTTGAGGCACTTCAAAGCCCTCAGACTTCAACGCATGCATACAGCCAATTGCACTCAAGTCATTCCCCGCAAGAAATGCATCTGGCCGCTTGCCGGGGTGCAAATGAAGAAAAGATTTTATCGCACTATACGTGCTCTCCTCCTCAAAATACCCTTGTATAATGTAATCTTCATCGATTGGTAGCTGGTATTCACGCAAGGCGGCCAAATAGCCGTCTCTACGCTGCACACTGTCAAACATCGTGTCCACACCCGAAATATAAGCAATTTTTTTGTGCCCCAGCCCAATTAAATACTTGGTTGCTTCATAAGCCGCCACATACGAGTCAAAAATGACACTTCCCATCGTATCGCTCTGATAGACCCGATCCAGAAAAACCGCCTTGATCTTGTCTTTCTCCATGGCGATAATATCTTGCTCGTCGATCCGAAGCTCTTCGTAGATAATGACACCATCCACCCGCCGACCCAGAATATTACTCATAATAACGTGTTTATCCTTGGTCACAAATACATTCAGCCCATACCCAAGACGATCACATTCGCGAGACATTGACTCAACCAGCTTATAGAAATACGGACCCGATACACTTGTAGTGAAAAAACCAAGCATTTTGGTTTGACCGGACTTCAATAGCTTACCATTCAGGTTAGGCACATAGTTTAAACGCTCTGCCACCTTAAGAACATGTGATTTCGTCTCCGGGTTCAAGACATCCACACCATTCAAGGCGTTGGAGACTGTAGATATGGATACGCCCGCTTCCCTTGCTACATCTTTAATCGTTATCTTTGCCATAAGTTTTGTCCCTTTACTATAAAAACGTTTTTATAATGTTTAAATTATCATAAAACCGTTTTCATGGCAACACTTTAATTTGCGAGTTCAGACATCATGTACTTTATATATAGCTATATGCCACTGCGGGTGAAAAAAAACGGCTCATGTATGAGCCGCTGTTCCTGTAACTTTGCTTTCTATTCCTCATCCTGGATATACATGGAGTGAATCTGTTGCAGCTGCTCTTCCAGACGTTCCAAGCGAACAAAACGATCCGCTCGAATATATTCCTTCTGCTCCACAAGCATGATCATTGTTGGAACGGTAAAAATAAGAAACTTGGACGCAACCTCTTCCACTTCATTAGCATTAATGTGACCCAGGTATATTGATGGGTAATGTTCAAGCAACACCCTGATCTTGGGAAGTAAAGCGTGACATACACTGCACTCTGGCCGAGATACATACAAAAAAACCAATTCATGTTGTTGAATAGTTTCTTCAACCATTTCTATGGATGTTAACTCATGAATATCTTTCATAGAAGCTCAACCCTTTCAGTCATTCAATAGCTTGCTCATTTAAACTTTTTCTTTTCAAGTATAGCCTATATGCGTTAGAATCAAATGGAATATATCCCCATATGAAAGAGGTTATGGTATGAAAAAATCATTCTTGTTTCTGTTCACTGCGCTGGTAGTTGTTACTTCCTTCTCGGCATATGCACCTGTATCGAATGCCTCTGGCGATATTGGAGTCAGCTTATTGTCCGATCGTCAACAAGGTACAGTAAAGTAGTACTTGTACAGAAAGTAACAGGCGACAATTCGGATAACATCTGAATTAGTCGCCTGCTTTCATTTATTCTTATTGATTTTTATTTCCAATCTCTCTTCCGAAGATAAGATTCAAATACAAAAGTTCCAAACGGCAGTAGACCGGCCAGTCCACCCATCAGCCAGCGCGTTATCTTCCACTTCTTGACCAAAGCCAAGTGAACTAGCGCAATTAGGTACAAAGGAAACAAAATACCATGAATCATGCCCATTACGGCTACAGCGGAAGAGATATCTGCAAAATATTTCAGAGGCATAGCAATAAAAATCAACAGAAGTAAGGATACGCCCTCCCATATGCCCGCAATTCTGAATCGGCCTGTCACTGTCTTCATAAAGTTCATTCTCACCTTTCCCGCAGATCGTTTGTGAAATATGTAACTTGTAACATGATACAAAAACCTCACGCCACATCTCCATACAAATATGTCGTTCTGAAGCTCATATTCAGTATAACGTATGTGTCCGATTCGAAGATGCTTCAAATTTGAATAATTATTGAATCCATAAAACCAGATTTCCACATCAGGTCTTATGGATTCAAGTTGTCTCACGCTCAATCAGCTGGTATGTCAGCTGCTCTGTCTTCAACTCTGTTTTACCCAATACAGCCCACAAGTGATGGAAAGCCTGGGTGGCTTGCTCCGCAATCGGATTGTGTATGGTCGTGATTCCAAGAACACGGGAAAGCTCGATATCATCAAACCCCACAATGGCGAGTTGTTCCGGTACCTGAATATTTCGTCTGCGTGCTTCACTCAGAATACCGATGGCTGCATAATCATTCGAACATAATACGGCCTGTGGAAGTTCTGGTCCCTCAGCCATTCTTCGCATCGCTTCTTCGCCGTCGGAGGAGCTGAATACGGAATATTGATATGCTTCAGTCCACACATGCAACCCTCTGCTCTTCATGAAAGATTCATAGGCTTCACGGCGACTCTGGGTATTCAAACTTTCAGCCCTGCCAAATGCATTTGCAATTCGGGTGTATCCTCTTGATACCAGATGCTCCAGAGCTAACTTATACCCCTCTGCCTGATCCATCGCAACAGACGGAATCTCGTCGTTCCCCATTCGCTGCCAGGAGACAATGGGCCCATACTCCATATAAGCTTTTAATTTCCGAGGATCATTGACACAAGCAATAATAACTAGACCATCAACTCGTTTACTGCGCAGATCTTCGAACGCCTGCAATTCAATCTCTGGATCTCCACGGGATGTATAGATAATCGTCTGAAACCCAAAATCCATGGCTGTATCAATGAATTGATTCATGAATGTAAGAATGATCTCACCTGTGGTAGAGGTCACAATTCCAATCTGCTTTGTCTGTCCTGTAGATAACGATACCGCATTCCGGTTGGGAATATAATTCAACTGTTTCATAATATCCGTTATGATCTGTCTTGCTTCATCACTAACATGCGGAGAATGATTAATCACGCGTGACACTGTCGCTTTTGAGTAACCGGACCGCTTCATAATTTCATCAAACTTGGACATCGGAGACTCCCTTCTTGCTAACTAACTGTATTAGTTCAACTAAGATTATTTACACTGGCACTTCGATGACAGAACAACCTTCCGATCGCTGTTATCCCCAGATTTTTTGATTCCCATATCTAAACGGGAAAATCCGGGGATAGCGTATGCTTCCGATGTAGCTTTCTTTCAGAAAGCTTTCAGGCGACCGCTTCGCTTCTTCTGGTTATTACTGTCCTCTCCGTTTTCGTGTAAATTTTAGTTGAACTTATTTAGAATAATAGTATGCCTTAGATTGGGGTCAAAAGTAAAACTTGACGTGTAACCCGTTACAACGTTTAAGCTTTTTTTATGTCATACATGAATCATCTTAAAGTCAGTGTTCAAAAAGACCGGTTTTCAGTACCGAGAAGATGGGATGAAGCTAGAAATGGAGTAGCAGAGCGTAGGGAAAACTACGTGAGCAACGGACATTTCGGCTGAATTCCATATTCGATGCTGATGATGCCATTGGGCATCATTTGTAATCAAAAGCGGGCTTGTTGAACAACCTCTTAAAATCAATTTGATGAATGGAGCGATAAACATGATCAACTCTCAAAATCAAACCTATCAATTCCCGGAAAATTTCCTGTGGGGTGGCGCAATTGCAGCCAACCAGGCTGAAGGTGCATACAATCAAGGCGGCAAAGGATTATCTACTCAGGATGTAGCTCCCAAAGGCATCATGGGGCCAATCACGGAAGAACCAACCGAAGATAACATGAAACTGATCGGTATCGATCTGTATCATCGCTACAAGGAAGATGTGAAACTGTTTGCCGAGATGGGCTTCAAGGTATTCCGTACTTCCATCGCCTGGTCCCGTATTTTCCCAAAAGGGGACGAGCTGGAACCAAATGAAGAAGGACTGCAATTCTACGACGATCTGTTTGACGAGTGTCACAAATACGGGATCGAACCACTCGTAACGTTATCCCACTATGAGACACCTCTTCACTTGTCCAAAGAATACGACGGCTGGGTTAACCGGAAAATGGTTGGATTCTACGAGCGTTATGTAACCACTGTCTTCAACCGTTACAAAAACAAAGTAAAATACTGGCTTACTTTTAACGAAATCAATTCCATTCTCGAAGCACCATTCATGAGCGGTGGCATCTATACGCCGAAGGAAAAGCTTAGCAAGCAAGATCTCTATCAGGCGATCCATCATGAGTTTGTAGCCAGTGCTTCCGCTGTGAAGCTCTGTCATGAGATCATTCCTACGGCACAGATTGGTTGTATGATGCTCAGTATGCCTACCTACCCACTGACACCGAATCCAGACGATATGATTAAAGTCATGGAATTCGAACATAGCAACTATTTCTTCGGTGATGTGCATGTAAGAGGTCGCTACCCTGGTTATATGAAACGTTATTTCCGGGAGAATGGAATCGAGATTCAGATGGAAGCTGGCGACGAGGAAATGTTGCTGAATACGGTAGACTTTATCTCTTTCAGTTATTACATGAGTATCTGTCAGACGGCAGACCCGGAGAAACAAATCGCAGGTGAAGGTAACCTGCTTGGGGGTGTACCTAACCCTTATCTGCCAGCAAGTGAATGGGGATGGCAGATTGACCCGCAAGGATTGCGTTATGTGCTTAACATGTTCTATGACCGTTATCAAAAACCACTGTTTATTGTAGAAAATGGTCTTGGTGCTGTTGATGAATTGATCACGGGTGCTGACGGCGAGAAAACAGTTGAAGACGACTACCGAATCCAGTATCTGAATGATCATCTGGTTCAAGTTGGTGAAGCTATTGAAGATGGCGTTGAAGTTATGGGTTATACATCATGGGGTTGTATTGATGTGGTCAGTGCGTCTTCTGCCCAGTTGAAAAAACGTTATGGTTATATCTATGTGGATCGTCATGACGATGGATCAGGAACACTCGAACGTTATCGCAAGAAATCCTTCCATTGGTACAAAGAAGTGATCAGCAGTAACGGGAAAAGTTTGCAGCGTTAAGGTTTTTTAAGCAAATGTAACAGATACATTCTTCTATCCCCCAGACATATCACATGAAAAAGTGTCGGTTATATGATACCTTGGCATGTTTTCTGTCTGGGGGATTTTATTTTTATTTTCAAAAAGAAACACCCGATGATACACATCGGGCATTATCATTAGCGACTATCACGTTGTTCACTATTTATTCTTCACTAGATGTTCTTCACTACATCCCTGCTGTACTTTGATTTGTCTTCTTCTGTTATCTTGCGAATGACCCTGCAAGGATTACCCGCAGCAATCACACCAGACGGTATACTCTTGGTCACTACGCTCCCTGCGCCGATGATCGTATTATCTCCAATCGTCACACCAGCAAGGACTGTCACACCGCCACCAATCCACACATTATTGCCCACCGTGATGGGTCCAACGATCTCCAGACCTTCATTGCGCTGCTCAACATCATAAGGGTGGCCTGCTGTATAAAATCCGCAATTGGGAGCAACAAAAACGTTATCTCCAAAACTGATTTTTCCCCCATCCAGCATGACAATATTATGATTGCTATAGAAGTTCTCACCAATTTCAATATTATAACCATAATCACATACAAATGGCTGTTCAATCAGGAAACGATCCGTCGTTTTCCCCAGCAGTTTCTTGATTAACGCTTCTCTTTCGTTGATCTTGGCTGGATGAAGCTGGTTATAATCGTAACAAAGTCCTTTGGCATACAAACGCTCTTCAATTAACTCTTGATCATAATTAGCATTATATAAGAGCCCTAATTGAGATTTCTCTTTTTCAGTCATCATCCCTAGCACTTCCCATCTTCTATCTATAAATATGTTAAAGCTCTATCTCTCTAATGATTCTAGCAGGATTGCCGCCCACGATCATATTATCCGGAACATCCTTCGTAACCACAGACCCAGAAGCAATGACTACGTTGTGTCCAATGGTCACACCCGGATTAATAACGGCTCTACCACCAATCCATACATTATTTCCAATCGTAACGGGCTTGCCATATTCTGCACCCGTATTGCGCTCATGCGGATGGAGTGGATGAGTAGCCGTATAGATATGTACATCAGGCCCCATTAAACAATGGTCTCCAATACGTACTTCACACACATCTAATATCGTACAGTTAAAATTGGCATAAAAATGGTTGCCTACATGAATGTTATATCCATAATCCACATGAATATGGGGTTCCATACTCAAGTGTTCCCCAGTAGATCCCAACAATTCCTTCAATAACTTGGTGCGAAGCTCACCGTCCGTTTCCGTCGTTTGATTGAACGTCCGCGTCATTTTCCTTGCATACTCTCTGTCCTCAGACAATTGAAGATCCGAAGCCATGTACAGCTCGCCGTCCAGCATTTTTTGTTTCTCCGTCTTTGTGATCATGATCATTGCCCCCTCTGTGTATATCATCCAGTTCGACATTAGATGACACTTTTTAAAACTATTTTAATTATATAGATTACGATGAATAAAGCAAGTTTCAGTCTATATGAAAAGTAGTTTATTCTACTCTCGCTTACTCTCGTAAGATAGCAAAAAAACCTCTACACCCCATTGTCTATGGGAATGCAGAGGTTCAAGTTTTTGTCTAATTTCTTTATTCTAAGCAACCGCCTGAACGGTTTTTTCCTTAACGCTAATGGCATAGATGGCAGACACCAAACCAAGCAGAATCAGCACAGAACCAACCCATCCGGTGTTCAGAATCGATGAGTGATCAATCACCATGCCGCCGATATAGGTACCCAGTGCAATACCTGCATGTGCAATACCTGAATTGGTGCTGATTAGCGTTTCGGCTGTTTCCGGCGAAGTTTTGATAATGAGACTATTCTGTACAGGCGTAACCGTCCAGCTCAGTGCACTCCAGATGCTTAATAATATCAAGAAGGCAATCAAAGGCAATTGAACACTGAACGGAATGACAGCCATACTCACGATAAAGGGAATCAGCACAATGACTATCGCTTTAGCAGGGTGCAGACGATCAGATAACATGCCCCCAATGCCTCCACCTGCAACAGCGGCGATCCCAAACATCATATAGATAAAGGTAACCATCGTCGCGCTGGCACCCAGCGTTTCTTGCAGAAATGGTGTGAAATATGCATATAACGTCAAATGACCCGCGAGAACAAGCAGAGTCGTAGCATGAATTGCCAACATTTTTGGATTCCACAGAGCCGTAAGCTGTTTTTTCAGGGATACAGCGGGAATTGGTTGCACTCGATCCATCGCAATCCAGATCGCTACCATAACCACTGCGGTCAGTATAGCAATCAACATAAACACTTCACGCCAGCCAGCCAAGTTGCCTACAAAGATACCAAGGGGTACACCCAGGATAAGTGAGGCACTGCCTCCCATGGTAATGGTCCCCACGGCGCGTCCTTTATACTGTGGTTCCACAATGCGCGCTGCAAGGGTTAGGGAGAGCACAAAAATAAGTGAACCCGTTGCTGCTCCGAGTGCTCTACCCGCCATCAGCATATAAAAGCTGGTACTGAACGCAGAGATCAGATTACTGATTAGAAATACAAACAGCGTACACATATATACTTTTTTACGCTCGAATCTGGCCGTTATATTTAATAAAATTGGTGCAGACAACGCATAGACAAGTGAGAAAATAGAGATTAAATACCCGGCTTTCGCCAGGGAAAGATGAAGATCCGTAGCAATCAGGTCCAGAATTCCTCCCAAGATCAATTCAACGGTTCCGACCACAAATGCTGCGATAGCAAGCACATATACTTTCTTGTTCATTTTTGAATCCTCCTCAAAAGTTACAACTACGATAGTAACCCATAAGAATGAAAGTTTCAATAGTTATTTTCATGATTTTTTTCAAGCAAAAAAACTATCCTCCAAGAGAATAGTTTTAATAAATCAATCTGGTGAGCAATCGCTCGATTTCAGCATCCTGTAACAGTTGGTCACCGTATTTTTTGGTAATTTGAGTAAGGGCAACATCATGATAGAAATAATCAGTCATCGCTTTAACAATCGGTTTGGACATCGTCTTGATCGCTCGCCATGAATCGTGCTCTACACCAGCAAACAGCAGATATGCATGATCCACAATAAGCAGCTGTGAAGGTTCCGGCGCATCAAGCAATGGAATCAACGAGTATATCCGGTTTAAGGATGTCTCCATTCCCCCAATGGCAAGCACTTCAACGTACACTCCCTGCTTTTCCTTCTGCTCCAGCAGTTCACGATATTTCTCCATTCGCTCATTCCAGGCCAGAAAAAGAATCGATGAATCTGCTTCTTCGATAAGCTGTTCGATATTCGACGCGATGGATGACTCATCTTTTAACGTCCAGATATGTTCATCGGTGAATGTACGTTTGATTTTGTAACTCTTCAATTCCTCAATATCTTTCTCAAAATCAGCCTTTATCTTATGAATAATGGACTGAAGATCCACAGCCATATATAGTTTCTTCTTCCCATCCATCGTTGTCAGCACCGTTCCCTTGTCGATCAGGCGATTGAGCACTTCATAGATTTTGGCTTTGGGAACGTTGGAGTAATTAACAATCGATGTGGCATCAAGCGGTTCATCCTGGGCAAATATAGCCTCGTATACCTGACTTTCATATTGTGTAAACCCGAATTTCTGCAACATGGTTTGGATCGGCGCATCCCTTCTTAGTGTGTCTGGTCTATCTAGTTTAGACGCATGAACTTCCCATGTCCAGTATGTCCCAACTGACCTAAGCATGTGGAATCAAAATTAAATTTAGCGATGTCACCAAAATAAAATCACTTTCCAGTGGTTATATTAACAATCGGGAATACACATTTTGCTTGTGGAAGGAGCTGTAATTTAAAATGGAAAGTACTCAAGATTTTGTGAAGAAAGTTAACGAAAATGCCGAAAAAGCGCGTCACAATAAAAACAACGGCAAGGGAACGCCAGGGGACAAGTTGCCATCCAAACAGCACTCAACGAATAAGTAGAGTCTATTTATTAAACATCATGTCTTCCGTCTAACACCCTTTTCTCTACTTTTCATCTACTATTAAGAACCTTTAATAGAAAAGAGATGATTAGTATGGCTCGTGTCAATGCTGTTCCACAACCGGATCTGGTATTAATTTATTGGTCTAGAAATCCGCTCATTCCCGGTTCTGCGCGCAGAATCCAAAGTGTACGCGTGATTGGTAATACGTCTCCATGTACATTCACACTGGTTCCCGGTGCATTACTGATTAATGCATTAAACTGTTTGTTGGACAATGATATTGGATTCAAAGTGGTGTACCGCCAGAAAACGTCAGCGATCAGTGGAGTTCTGTTATTGAAACGCAAATGATCAGCATCAAAAAATGGTGCCTCCCTTTAGGAGCGCACCATTTTTTCATTTTTCATTCTTGGATTATATCAATTAGTCCTTCTATTGGTTAGCTGCGATGGTATCATTTACTTCTTGTGTGATCTGATCCCCGCCAAGTTTCTTCCAATTGGCTACAAAGTTATCAAACTCGTCAATTGACAAGTTACCATAGATGATTTTCAGAAACGTCTCGGCTCTCAGTTTATCCAGTGTTGCTTGCTTCGTATTCATTGTTCTCGTCGGTGCATAGATGAATTCATTCATGACAATGAGGTTATTATCCCGATAATATTTAATCACACCTTGTGAACTCTCTGGGCCAAAGATACGCTCCATATGCCACTTGTCGAGATTCCCATTCCGATAATCCATAATATCGTCATAGAACAGCTTCGCTTCGAGTTCCAATCCGGACGTATCTCCTGTTTTGAGCGCCTGCTCCACTTCATCCTGTGCCTTCACATTTTTGTTGGCTGGCAGGTTGGAGACCGTTGCATTATGAAAACCAAGACCTGTCAGTCCATTCAAATAAGCAGCCCGTTCTTCCTTGGCAGACTCACCGAACATTTTTTCAGCCTGGAAATTGAGCAACTTGATTAACGCTTCCGGATGCTCGTAGCCTTTGCGAACGGCAAATATACCGCCCAGACTAAGATGATTCTGTGTTTTTGCTGGTTGATCATCAATCGATTGAACCGGGTAAGGCATCCAGTCGATGTTTTTGTCTTTTTTGATCATGCTGCTAACCTGAAAAGGTGCCCATTGTGGCAGGAAGAACATGCCTGACTTGCCTGCATTCACATCCTCCATCATTTTAGCAAAATCCTTCACGCCAAATTCGGGATCAAGCACACCCTTCTGATACAGAGTCTGAAGCTCACGTAATCCTTCTTTCACTTCGGGTTGGATCGTCCCATTCACGACTTGACCTGAAGCATCCTTAATCCAGGTTTCGAGATAACCATGATAACCAAGCAAGAACGCGTTTATAGGTAAATCTTTGTTCAAGGCAATGCCGTACGTATCATCTTTGCCATTTCCGTCTGGATCTTCGAAGGTAAAGGCTTCTGCAACCTGGATAACATCCTGCATGGATTTGGGCGCTCCAAGACCGACCTTTTTCAGCCAATCCTGACGAATCCAGATCATATCCGAGGAATCCAGCGAGCCTGGAAAACTCACCATGGCGTATATTTTGCCATCCTTCGTTACCGGCTTCAAACCTGCTCCATCCTCAGCAGACATGAACTCCTTCAACAGTTCGGATGCATACTTGTCATATACTTCGGTCAGATCCTCCAGCATTCCCGCTTCATGCAGTTGTTCGAATTGAACAGCACTCACTTTCAGTACATCCGGCAGATCACCACTCGCCAGCGTGACATTCATCTTATCGTTATAATTGGCATCTGGAACAATCCATTCGTACGTTACATCAATACCGAGTTCATCCTTGTACCCTCTGGTCCAGATGTTATTGGCGTGTGTATCTCCTTGGGCGAGCGATTCTTTCCCCGTTTCATTCATGGTGGAAGTCAATTTAATGGGTGGGTCATATGTCGTAAGTGGTCCTCCCGCATCCTGCTGTGTGTTCGACTCAGCTTCCTTCTCGGCACTTCCCGCACCAGACGAACAGGCAGCAAGTGTGGTGGCCAGTACCATGGTTAATGTTAATAATGAGAACTTCTTGAATGATATATTCATGCGAATCCCCCTTTTTTCTCCTCCCGTGAGGTATATAAGATGAACTATAAATATTAAACATCCACTCCGATAGCAGAATAACCTTCCGATCACTGTTATGCCCAGATTTCCTTTATCCCTTTTTCCAAGGGAGAAATCTGTTGATAAAGGCGAACGCTCCGCTTCTTCAGATTCTTTCTGCTCTCTCCGTTCATGGTTTAATTGTATTCATCTTATATATATTTTCATCTTACAAAGAAAGCGCTATCACTTCGAGTGTATCCCGTTGACATCTGGTATCTTTGATTTACCATTTGAGACATCATCTAACTTTTCTGATCCCGATACTCTTGAGGGGTGCAGCCTGTTGCTTTTTTGAAGAAACGATAAAAATAATGCTGATCACTAAATCCAACTTTCGCGGATATTTCATGCATCTTGCAGGAAGAACCCAGAAGCAACTCTTTGCTTCGCTCCACTCTGCGGTCATGGATGTAGTCGGATATGCCTTTGCCTGTAATTCGTTTGTACCAACGCGACAGATAAGAAGGGTTAAGAGAAACTTCCTGTGCGATCCGTGTGAGTGAGAGGTCATCCTCCAGATGGTGCTTGATATAATGATGGATCGTGATCAGAATCTGTGATTGGTCGTTCAGGCGGGCATCGCTTCGTTTGGAGATCATCCATTCGTATGCCGATTGATAAAAGATGACCAGATCGGTCCATGCGGTATGAATATCAAAATGTAACATTCGGGACAGCGATATTTCTTCCATTGCCGATTCATATAACCCCAGTTCGTGCAGAACTTCAATGATTACGTTGGCTGCACCCGTATACGTTTTCATGCGAAAGAACGGATCCGGAAGTCCCTCCTTCGCTGCCTCGGTCCATTTATGGAAGGACTCTATCCATTCCCGATCCCCGGCGGTTATTCGCTGTTTGATCTGATCCAGATGTAGTGTTACAACACCCTGTTGATTCATAATGCTAGGGGTGTAAGGTAATTCATCCTGGATATTTACACGCAGTAGCTTCTCCATCCCAAGCCCGGGACTCTCATGAATCGACAGGCGTAACTGCCCGATTGCCTGATTAACCCTGCTCCACTCTACCGCCTGCTCGCTGACCATAATGGATACAGACAGGTTCAAGCAGTCCGCACAGGATTGCTGCACAGACTCCAATGTGCCATAGACAAAACGAAGGGTCTGTACCCAGCTATCCAGCTGACTCCCTTGATCTCCTTGCGTATCAGATACGTGTGACGGATACGTCTCTTGCGATTGAATAAAACACGCGATGACCTGAGTGTCCAGATCAATTGCTTTCACCTTGGCTTTGTCCTGCAGTAGCTCTTCTGCAACATTGGCAACGGCATAGCGGATGAGACTGCGATCCGCCTGAGACTGATAGTTGTTCCACTCCTCTACCCGGATGATCACTGGAATAACGAGTTGATCGGATTCGAAAGGCAGCTGCACAGCATCCAGTTCTTCTTGAAGTGAAATGATATCATGCCTATCCGTTCGCTTAAGCACATCCAGCAGCAATTGACGCTGTAACTGGGGCAGCGCTCTTGGTAATTTACTGCGAAACCAGGCAGCTTGGTAGCGAAAATCATTCTCTTCCGAGATCTGTGTTAATGCCCGTTCTACCGCAGCCCGAATGTGATTCATGCCCTCTGTCTTTAACAGGTAATCAACAACGCAAGGATTGCGAATGGCTTGGTGTGCATAATCGAATTCGTTATGACCTGTCAGCAAGAGAACTTTGCATCGTGGCCACCGGTCCATAATCTGCTCAATCAACTGCATGCCATCCATGCCAGGCATACAGATATCACTGAGTACAATATCAATCTTGACCGAGTTCAGCCAATCGATGGCTTCAAAGGCAGAGTATGCTTTAATAATCTCCATATCCTGAAAGTTCGCCTTTTGAAAGAAAGCATACAATCCATCCAAAATAACGGGTTCATCATCTACAATAAGCATCCGCTGCATGTCGCTACTCCCCTTTCCATGGAATCTTCACTATAATGCACAACCCACCGAGCTCACTTCGCTGCGCTGTAAGACCATAGGCAGCCCCGAATTTGATTCTTAATCGCTGATTCACATTCAAGAGCCCGGTTATCTCTTCGTTTCCATGTTTCCGCTCTATTTCCTCAAAGGCAGATTGCAGGTAATTCAACGTTTCGTCGGTTAACTGATCCCCATCATCCTCAATGCGAATGGACAGTTTGTCCTGATCCTGTTGGTACGATAGTTGTAGAATTCCTCCCTGGCTACGTTTGGCTAGTGCATACTCAAACACATTTTCCACGATCGGCTGGATAATAACTCTGGGAATCGAAATCATTTTGTACCTCGCATCCAGATCCTCCAATTCCAATTGAATCCTCGAACCAAACCGGATTTTCTGAATGGATGCATAGACCAGCGCATGGTCAATTTCAGCCCCCAACGACACCTCTGTATGAGAATCCCGAGACATGTACTTGAAATATTGACCCAGATAGTCGGTGAATTCCTGAATGAGCTCCACATTCTCCACCTCAGCCATCTGCTTGATGCTGAACAGACTGTTGTATAAAAAGTGAGGTTGAATCTGGGATTGCAGATGTTTAAGTTCCGCTTCACTTGTTCGAATCCGTGCAACATAATTCTCATCGATCAAAATATGTAAGCGCTCTATCATATGGTTGAATCGAGAGTACAAATAGCCGAATTCATCCCTTCTGGATGAAGGAATATGTACGCTTGTCTGGCCCTGTTCTGCCATCCTGAATCCTCGAATGAGTACCGCTAATGGTTGGTGAATCGATCTGTAGATCGAAAACGAGAAGACAATAATAATCACAACCGACATGAAGGTGACCATCCATAACCATACGTTGTATTGTTCCAGCGGTGCCCTCAGCACATCTTGCGGTATAGTGGCTGTCAGGGTGAACGAGTGATCCTTATCATGTAACGAATAATAGAGATATGGATCAGATTGAAACTTCGTAACTTGCATGGACTCGGACGGTTCAGGCGAAACTGTTCGAATCGGTTTAACAGGTGCTGGCTGTTCTGAAGAAGAGATCACTACATGTTGCTGTTCACCAAAACTCAGTGTAATCTCACTCTCACCCGTCTCCGACAGCTGTTGCAATCGGTGTTTCAATTCTTCAGCTGACAAGCGTATTCCTAATATGAAATTGGGCGGTTCCTCATGGTTCATGTTATATGGATTACTTTTCAGGAAATAGAGATCGTTATTGGAATGTGATAATTCGCCATTCAGATTCCCCATCGAGGCGAGCAGATTCTGCCATTCGTTATCCTCCACGTCGCGAATCCCGTCCGCAGCACTGACCCGTTTGTGTAGAGCAGGAACATAGTACACCACATCACTAATGTAGGGACTTGTCACCATGATCTGACCCAGCTTATTGTGGATATTGTTCAGACTGGACGTGACTTCATACCTGCTCATAATTGCGGCTCGTGTACTTAGTGTGGACATGGTTTCATCAAATGAAAATTCTGTAACAAGCGAACTCATTCGCTCCAATTCGAATTGCAGATGATTATGGTAGAAGTACAATTTGGACTCATGTGCCTTCTCCACCTCCGTCTGCATTTGATTGGAGCTGACTTGCGTAATCATAATGCTTATCCCATACAAGGGCAGAATGACCAGTACAAAAGCAATCATCAGTTTAACAACAATGGATGACTCTCTCCATCTCCCCCGGATGAATCGCAATGTTTCCCTCCTCCTCTCCTCACGCTCTCTCCTCAATAGCAAAAAAGGAGCCAGAAATCGGCTCCTTCCATCGATCGGTTTTCCTCCTATCGATCTTATCCCTTTACACTTCCAACGACAAGCCCATGAACGAAATACCGCTGCAGGAACGGATACACAAGCAGGATCGGAATAACGGACAAAAAGATCTGGGAAGCTTGGGTGGTTCTATCCGATACCTGACTTAAGAGCGTTGCATCCTCCAGCGTCATCATCTCACTCTGAATCATCGTCACCTGCTGCAACATGGACTGAAGATAGGTAGCAAGCGGATACCCTTCCGGACTTTTCATATAGATCATGCCATCAAACCAGGCGTTCCAGTGTCCCACCATGGCGAACAACGTAATGGTCGCGATACTTGGCAGAGAGATTGGAAGATAAATGCTCCATAGGGTGCGGAAATGTCCTGCCCCATCCATCCAGGAAGCTTCTTCAAGCTCCTTCGGTAATCCCCGGAAGAAATTAAGCATTAAAAGTACATTAAAGATCGGAACAGCGCCTGGCAAAATCAACGCCCAGATGGAATCCAGCAGCCCCGCTTCCTTAACCACCAGATAACCAGGGATCAATCCTCCACTGAATAACATGGTGAATACGAATATCCAGGCATAGAACGTTCTTGAACGGAATTTGGCAGCCTCTTTGGAGAGCGGATAAGCTACCAGAATCGTGAAGATCAGATTGGTCGTAACTCCTAGTACGACACGAAGAAGGCTAGTGCCGAACGAGTTCAGGAATTGCTGATTTTCCAGAATGTATTGATAGGAGGACAACGTGAAATCCACAGGCCAGAATGTGACGCTTCCTGCTTTGACCGCATCACTCGAACTAAATGAAATCGCTAATATATTCACAATCGGGAACAGACATAACAAGGCAAGAATCGTCAGGATGACGTAGTTAAACCCTAGGAACCACCGATAGGCTCTTGAAGCATGGTGCATGATTCTGCCTCCTTTCTAGAATATCCGATAATTCGCGAACCGATAGGCCAAGAAATAACCAAGTCCGATAAATATGAAGGACACGACAGATTTGATCAGACCCAACGCTGTCGAGACGGAATACTGTGCATCTTGCAATCCGATCCGGTAGATCATCGTATCCAAAATATCTCCTGACTCATATACCAGTGGGTTATAGAGGTTAAATACTTGGTCAAAGCCACCGTTGAGTACATTCCCCAGACTAAGCGTTACCATCAAAATGACGATCGGGCGAATGCCTGGCAGTGTGATATGCCATGTCTGTTTCCATCTTCCCGCACCATCCATAACAGAGGCCTCATATAGAGACTTATCAATATTCGTGAGGGCAGCCAGATAGATAATCGTACCAAATCCGAATTCTTTCCATTGGTCTGTGATGACTAGTATGTAAGGGAACCACTCATTACTGGCCAGGAATTGAATTGGGTCAATGCCCACGGCTTTCAGCAACATATTAACGATCCCGGTGCTTGGAGATAACACATCCACGATGATTCCCGCCAGAATAACCCATGAGAAAAAGTGAGGCATATAGATTACCGTCTGAATCGTTCGCTTAAATCCTGTCTTGCGAACCTCGTTGAGCAATAAGGCTACAAGCACCGGGATCACCAAGCCGGACACAATTTTCATCGTTGATATAAATACCGTATTCCATACAACCTGCGAGAACCCCGGCAGATCGAACAGATACCTGAAATTGTCCAAACCCACCCAATTCATATTTTTGAATCCGGCAATGGGAGAGAAATTCTGAAAGGCAATAGAGAGCCCCGCCATCGGAATGTAACCGAATACAATAATAATGAGCAGTCCAGGCAGAATCATGAGATGAAGTGGAACGTTTCGGATAAATTGTTTGTAGTTGGAACGCATAGCTGACTCCTCCTTCAACGTTAATTATAGGAGCAGCCAGATCACCGCAATAGTGTGGGCTATTTACTTTGGGTATCTTTTGTTGACCCTCTGCACTGGAACGCCAAAAAACCGCGATAATCGCGGTCTCTTGTTCATGATATGAATTTAATTCAGAATCTCCATAACTAATACATTCACTGAATGAGCTGTTAAGTTAACGACCACCGATGTCCCGGACAGTGTGATCTCCTGTTCTTGGGGAATCACTTTCTCATCATTCTTCTGATTCACATTTGGAATATGCACCAAATGATCTTCTCCAGTAAGTGTGATCAATCTGGCTGAAGCATCCACCTTCAGATCCTGAAGGCAAATCCGGGTTGATTTATCCACACCATCTGCATTGACCAGTTTCACATACACATAACGTTCATCTTTCGTAACAGAGTGGAATACTTCCCGGTTGTAAGCTTCCAGCTTGTAATCCAGAACTTTGCTGGTATTGTGACCATCTGTATAGGAGCAGATCAGATTCTTTCCTGTGTCCCCACCATAGTTAACCGTAATCGTATAATCGGTCCCATTCTCGAGTGGTTCATAGTTGGCCGCTCTTAGGTTACCTGCTGCTGAACTCGATGAATAATCTCCTAATGTGTAACCTTCGATCCCTTGTTTGTACACCTTCACTCCCGTGGCATTTCCCCCGTAACTGATTGCGTACTCGATGACATCCTTGTTCTCCGGTGAGATATCCGTCAGTCCCACACCGATGTAAAAACCATCCTCACCTGAAATTCTTTCAGCCTCAACGTGAACTTGGTAATTGGTCCATTCGTCATTCAGCAGGTACACTCCATTTAATCCACTTACTTGTGCGTTCAAGATGAGCCCTCTTCCTGCGGTTAACGTGTATCCTTCCGATCCGGGAATCTGTCTCCATGCCTCACTAGGCTGTGTACGTTCCCTGAAATCTTCATCTAGCAGTATGGTGCCATCCACATTGGACGTCACTGTAACTCGTTTCACCACGATGTCTGCATGACCTGTTGCAATCTCGATGCCGCCACGCGGAATGAGATTCAACGGTTTGCCTTTGCTATAGGTGGAGAACGAAGTTTCAAGTACCTGATTTCCTACATGTTTTGCAAAAAGCTGCTGTACATAATAATTCGGTGTATACCATACTGTTTCATCATCAAACCAGATGCAGTCTGGCGTCCAGCGGTAAGTACCGTCCGTTAGTACTTTGTTGAACAATGGCGCATAGGCAGCCAAACGAACAACATCTGCATTATTTTCAAACCCAGTCATGATCGCAGCTTCTGCGACCGCTCCTGCCAGCGTGTTTTTGTCCGTGGAAGCATATTCTCCAACAAATACTTTGGATGTTTTTTTCCAATCGATACTTCCGTCTTCAAGATAAGCCCGGTCATAATAGTTGTATCGATCTACGTTGTTCAGCAAATATTCATTGGAGCGGTAGTAGTGCTCATCTGCGATGGTGTCCATGTAATTGTCCTGATTCTCATACCAGGTTACGGTCTCCTCAATCACCTCAGCACCATCTGCAAAAGCAACCTGAGCTGACCCGGTGAGGTTCCCACTAAGGAACTTCCATCCTTCCTGGTACGCATCATCATCCGCCTGAGCACCAACCGTCGAGATAATGTGCAGCTCATGATCAGGATAGTTCTGTTTCATGTACTCATCTATTGAACGTTTGAATACTTCGAAGTTGGCAAAAAATTCATTGCCCCAGTTCTCATTACCTACACCCAGATAACGAAGATCAAACGGTTCAGGATGGCCCATCTGGCTTCGTACAGCCGCCCATTCGTTGTGTTCAAAGTCTGTACTGAGCGCAAAGTCAATCAGATCTGTAAAGTTGCGGATATAATAATCCCTTAAAGCGCCACCCGCAGGGTGAGCATAATCCGAGCGTGCCTGACACAACACACCGCAAGCCATGACTGGAACCGGAGCGGCATTCAGATCTTCCGCCAGTTGGAAGTACTCCATATAACCGAGGCCCATCGTCATCATGTAACCCCAGACATTATAATTCTCTTTACGCAGCTCAACAGGTCCCACAGAATCCTTCCAATCGTATACGTTGTCCCATATAAAGGACCCTTCCGAGATACATCCTCCCGGAAAACGCAGGAACTTCGGATGCAGATCTGCGAGTGCCTGAATTAGATCTTTTCTCAATCGATAGTTTGGATTACCTGTGTAGTTGGCATGTGCTGTAGCGGATATTCCTTCTTCTGTCGGATCAGCTCCCCATACATTCCGAGGCACCAAGGAGACCATATCGACGGAGATGTCACCTGCAAACGTAAGTGCCAGTTGACCAAGTACAGTCTCCGTTCCGGTCAGGGACAAGCCGTATTTTTTCCATGTGTTCCCGCCCTCAACATGCAGCGTTACCGAATCACTGATGGAAATGTCACTTCCATCCTGCAATTGAACAGTAATCGTTCCTGCCGATGCTGCTTTTGCCCATACGGTAAAATCATACGCCTCACCCTGCTTGATGGACATGGCACAATGCTGGTTGGAGTCTGAGAATCCACGATTTTGAATCGTTGCCCCATCCTGAACCGTTACATAATAAGCATTTACTTCAGGGTCTTGCACGTTAAAGTGAACGTTCAGTCCATTCGTATGCTGTACGAACATTTTCTCCGTATCACCTGACCAGGCAAACAAAGGTTCACGATTTCGACCTGTCGAACAACCACATTCCCCTGAGTCATGTGAATATGTGTCAAATGCAAAGGATTCAAATGATCGATTCTGAACAAGCTCCGCATAGATACCGCCATCTGCCGCGTTATTAATATCCTCGTAGAACAAACCATACATCACTTCACTGATATCAGCCACCATCTGATCTCCATGGATAGTGACCGTATAAGGCGGGACATGCGCTGGTACAACAGACACGTCAAAGCTTTGGCTCAGCTTGCTTTCACCTTTTGTCAGAAGCGCACGCAGCGTAACTTCTTGTGCCGATGTGATTACCTGAACTTTTCCGTTCTCGGACAAGACTTCCGGCTCACTTGAACTCCAATTCACCGTGACTTTACCACCCAACAAATCTGCAGGCAGTGACACATCTTTGGTGATGATTCGGTTGGGGAAGGACAAGTACTTGTCTGCGGCAAGCTTCACAATCGCTTCATCTGTCAGTGACTCACACATCACTTCAATGACTTCATCCATGGTGAGCGCTGCCCCATAGATCCGAAAGTCGGATAACGAACCTGCAAAATCTACATCCGCTGCATACTGGGAACGTGCAATATAATTCTGGCTATAGTTCTCAGGATCGGTGAAAGAATCAAACCATTCGCGCAGTTTGGCATAATTGCCACTGGACGTCTGACTGATCGAACCGTCTGCGGCCTTCTCCCCGTTCACATACACAATCGGACCCGCACTGCTCAACGTCCCCCCTTGGCTGCCTGCCACAGAGAGTGCAATATGCAGCCATTCTCCACTTGCAACTCCTCGACTTGGGTGTACAACCAGATTATCGCCGGCATTTAACGTACCCAGAAGCTGACGCGTCAGAAACATATACGGCCCCTTCTCGCCTTTGCCAAAGTCAAAAATGCGTTCCCACACATTGGACCCTTTGCCGAGAAATACCCAAGTGGCAATAGTAACTCCAGTGTTATCGCTTACATCCTGAAGCAGATTCGAGGGTAATTGCAGATAAGAGGTTCCATTCGCTCCCCCGTTGAAAGTCACCGCCGTTCTGCCTTTCAACTCGGATATCACAGGTCGAATCTCACCTTTGGCTATACCATCATGTCCCTTACCCGAGCTGTCCTTCCCGATCTGAACGGTATCTTCAAACTTGTATTGTGCAATTAATTGATTTTGATATGTGGTCATGTTCTTACCTCCTATGTAGTTGGGAATTGTCGTTAAAGAATACTCACCTTTAATTCGTATAAGTTTAAAATGATTGATAAATAATTAAATACCTAATCTAAACGTAATAATATCCCATCACATAACCTAATTTCAATCCTAAATTTGAGAAAGATGACTGGTTTATTTGAATCTTAGAAGGTTTATGAGCTCTTTCCGTCTCTCTTTATTTATTCATTTTAGTCTTATAAACATTACATTTATGGTTTACAAACATATAAAACAATTGATAATATAACAAATGAAAGCGCTTGATATAATGAAATACCCAAAGGAGGTCTGCCGAACCTTATATCGTGTGTTGCCAAGTATCGGGTTATTTTTCATTCCGGGAAATAGGAAAGGGGAAACGTATGAAACGTTATTGGGTACGCGTACTTAACATTTCTGTACTAAGCACCACATTACTTACTGCAACAACTTTGGCACCGGTCTCGGTGTTCGCAAATGGTTCAGAGGCACCCGTGGGTAACTCGCAGACTTCCACCACAACTATCGCAACTCCTGCTCCATCATTCAAAAATGTTTCTGTGCATGACCCTTCCGTCATTAAGGTGGATGATACGTTTTATATTTTTGGTTCACACCTGCAAGTAGCCAAGTCCAAAGACTTTTTGAACTGGGATCTCGTCGCCTCCGGCGTTACAGATAACAATCCTGTTGTCCCCAATGTAACCAAGGAATTCGCTGAAGCGTTAGAGTGGGCGCAGACGGATACGTTATGGGCAGCAGATGTCATTCAACTCGCGGACGGCAAATTTTATATGTACTACAATGCTTGTAAAGGGGACTCCCCGCGATCAGCGCTCGGCATTGCTGTCGCAGACAATATCGAAGGCCCTTATAAGGATCAAGGCATTCTGTTGAAATCCGGCATGTGGGATCAGATCAGTGAGGATGGTACCATTTACGATGCAACGATTCATCCCAATGTGGTTGATCCTGATGTCTTTTATGATAAAAACGGCAAGTTATGGATGGTGTATGGCTCATATTCCGGAGGGATTTTCATTCTGGAGATGGATGCAACGACAGGTGAACCACTGCCAAATCAAGGTTATGGCAAAAAGCTGACCGGAGGCAATCATAGTCGTATTGAAGCACCTTATATGCTCTACAGTCCCGAAACCGATTATTATTATCTGTACCTGTCTTACGGTGGACTAGGTGCTGATGGAGGATACAACATTCGTGTTGCTCGCTCCCAAACACCGGATGGACCTTTCCTCGATGCGGAAGGAAACGATATGATCAACGTTAAAGCGGACAAGGATAAACCGTTGTTTGATGATCGTTCTATTGAGCCATTTGGAGTCAAATTGATGGGGAACTTCCTGTTCGAGAGACAGATCGGTGATCCGGGCACAGGCCTAGGTAGCGGCTATGTATCGCCAGGGCATAACTCTGCTTATGTTGATCCGGAGACTGGCAAACAATTTCTCATCTTCCATACCCGCTTTCCAGGGCGTGGCGAAGAACATGAAGTTCGCGTACATGAGATGCATATGAATGCAGATGGTTGGCCCGTTGTTTCTCCATATCGCTATGCGGCTTTGGGAGAAGATACCACGCAACTGACAACTCAGGAGATCGCCGGTCAGTACCAATGGGTGAATCATGGTAAGGACATCACGGCGGACATCAAGCCATCCCAGACCGTTCAGTTCACGGTAGATGGGCAGATTCATGGTGCCGTGACAGGAACGTGGAGTCTTGGTGCAGACAACAAGGTTCAGATCACTTCGAATAACGTTTTGTACAAAGGCGTTTTCACACATGAATGGAATTCGGAATCTCAAAGTACGGTTCTGACCTTTAGCGCCCTCTCCTCCTCCGGGATAGCCATCTGGGGAAGTCAAGGTGTTGAACGGAGTGATCAAGACATTGTAGATGCGGTGAAAAAGGATCTGAGCATTAGCAATACGGATCAAGTGTTCTTTAATCTGTCTCTGCCTACCAAGGGAACAAGTGATGCAGACATTACGTGGAAAAGCTCCAACACTTCGGCTCTATCCGCTACAGGTGCAGTGCAGCGACCACGTGCTGGTAAGGGCGATGCCAAAGTAAAATTAACCGCAACGATTCGTAAAGGAACTGCGGTAAGCTCCAAAACGTTTAACGTTATCATTCCACAGCAAGCGGTAAGCCCGTTGCTCGGGGAGTATACTTTTGAACACAAAAAACTTGCCAAAGTCGCACAGGATTCCAGTAAAAACGAATATCACGGACAAGCCTTTAACGTGGTCAGTTCTGCTGCCGGTGGCAAAAATCAGGCTGCCACATTTAATGGGACAGACAGTTTCATACAGTTACCTGGACTCATTACAGATACAACGGATTTCACGTTTAGCGCTTGGGTCAATTGGGACGGCGGCGGGTCCTGGCAGCGTATTTTCGACTTTGGAAATGGCTTGACGAGGCATATGTTCCTTACTCCCTCCCAACATAATGGGGCATTGCAATTCACCATTCATAATGAGGGACGGGATCAGAGCCTGATTGCAGCAAATCCACTGCCTTCCAAAGCGTGGGTTCATGTGGCTGTAACCCTTCAGGGTGATGTGGGTACTCTATATGTGAATGGTACATCGGTTACAAGCAGCTCTGAGATTACTTTTAACCCGAAAGATCTAAAGGTAACGGAAGCTTATGTGGGCAAGAGTCGTTATGCGGCTGATCCGTTCTACAAAGGCAGTCTGGATGACGTAAGAGTGTATGATAAAGCATTAACAACCAAGGAAATCCAGCGTCAGGCCAAAGAAAAGCCTTAACTTAGAGTCCCCAATCGCAAGCGGTTGGGCTCCATAGTGCACACATCATAAAGCAGCTAATGTATCGAACTGCACCCCATTTGTTAGAGACAACTAACAGCGGCGTTGCAGTTCATTACATCAGGCTGCTTTATTGTCACTTCGAATAATGGATGACCATGTTGAATTTGCTCTCCTTAGCACCGGAGTTAACATAGGCATGAGGCTTGTCCGCTCCAAAACGAATTGACTCCCCTTGGTTCACCGTATATTCTTCCGTCCCTACCCGAATCGTAACTTCCCCTTCAAAAACAGTAATAAATTCTTCCGTACCTTCGATATGCGGTTCAGCTTTCAACTCAGACTTGGGGTCCATCTCCATCATATATATTTCAAACCGACGACCCTCTTCAAAAGGAAAATGCGGATAAATCCGAACCCTTCCCTCATCCTCCATCAATACTTGAATATCATCGCCCGTTACAACGGTCGTATCTGACTTCGGCTCGTGAATCAAAGCAGTGAAGGAAGTTTTCAGGCCATTAGCAATCTTCCATACGGTTGCAATGGAGGGATTGGATTCGCCACGTTCAATCTGACCAAGCATGGTCTTGCTAATACCAGACATTTCGGCGACCTTGTCCAGACTAAGCTTTCTTTGTTCCCTAAGCTGTTTCAGGTTCTGAGCAAGAATACTATTAATGTTTTTCAAAATCCATCCTCCTCATTTTATAATTATGTTGTGCTATATAACGCACATGTTGTACAATAATAAAGACCGTACGCTATAACGTACATTTCAGGTCATTATATCACACAACTAAGATGACGTGGAGGAACCATGAACATTATACCTTTAGTGACCTATGCAATCATCGCTTCATTTACACCCGGACCCAACAACATCATTTCCATGACGCATGCAAAAAATCAAGGGTTTCGCAAGACCCTTCCGTTTATTAGTGGAGTTGCAGCCGGCTGCCTGCTAATTATGTTTCTGTCCAGTTATTTCAACCTTATTCTTCATCAATATATTCCCAAGATCACACCCGTCTTGAACGTGTTAGGATGTGTGTACATGCTATATCTGGCGTTCAAAATCATGCGAAGTAAACCTGCAGATGCGCAAGAAAACAAGGTCAATCATTATTCATTTCTATTTGGGTTCACCCTGCAATTTATCAATCCCAAAGTCATTCTGTATGGGCTTACTGCCATATCCGTTTTTGTTCTGCCTCTTGGGCAGTCCCATGTTCAATTAATCGTATTTTCCTTACTGCTCACCTTCATCGGCATTAGTGCCAATATGACCTGGGCGTTCGGTGGCATGTTATTCCAGAGCTTTCTATTAAAATACGAGCGTCCTGTTAATATCGTAATGGGTATGTTGTTAATTTACAGTGCACTATCAATCCTGATGTAAAATGTAATAGAAAAAGCGTCCACTCATTCGATGAGCTGAACGCTTTTATTTTTTCATCCCAATTCCGGTCTCCACCATGGATGTGTAGGGTAATCCTCCGTATGAAGCACAACCTTTTCGCCGATTTTGGGTGTTGCAATCTTAACTTGCAAGGCATGTCCAGCCTTCGTAATTCGTTCGACTGGTTCATTCCAGGCATGATAGGCCAGCGTAAATGCGGCCCAATGAATCGGGATAAGCAACTTCCCCTTTACATCCAAGTGTGCTTGCACCGTTTCTTCCGGCATCATGTGAATGTTGGACCACCGCTCGTCATATTGCCCACATTCCATCAAGGTGAGGTCAAATGGACCGTATTTACTGCCAATTTCCTTGAAATGAGGACCGTATCCGCTGTCACCACTAAAGAACACCTTTGTATGTTGTCCAGCGATAACCCACGAACACCATAAGGTAGAATTACGGTCGAATAATCCTCTGCCCGAAAAATGTCTTGCTGGTGTACAAGCAAATGTTAGACCTTTGAACGTAAACTCATCCCACCAGTTATGCTCTGTAATCTGTTCCGAAGGCACACCCAGTTGAATTAGCCTTCGACGTACCCCAAGCGGTACGATAAATCGCTTTGTTTTATCCTTCAATCTGCGGATGGAGTTATAATCCAGATGATCATAATGGTCATGCGATATAATGATTGCATCCAGAACCGGGAAATCCTCCGGCTGAATCGGTAGATTCGTGCTGTAACGTTTGGTACCCACCCAGGATACAGGGGATGGACGATTGCCCAGCATCGGATCAAAGAGCAACCTGTGCCCTTCAATTTCAAGGAAAAAGGCTGAATGGCCAAACCATGTAACCTGCGAATTATCGGAAGCACTGAATGAGTCTGCAGGTTCACATACCTCCATGGGCATCGTGCCTGATGGCCTCCGCTCTACATTGCCACGCATGGAATCTCTCAATATACTGATTAGGGACTTGAAGTTCATACCGGCTGATGTCGGGAGCTGATTTTCGTATTTTGTCATTATACATACCTTCTGTTCTATATAATCAATCTGTGATTCAACTTTTGATTAAGATATATCAACTATATCAGTTGAACTATACATTGACACTAGAACGTAGAGGACAGAAATAGCCTAAAGAAGCGGAGCTAAAAGCTTTCTGGGGAAAGCTGCTTCGTAAGCATAAACTCGCCTTTATCACCAGATTATCACCGTTATAAAAGTGAATCAAAAAAATCTGGGGATAACAGCGATCGGAAGGTTATTCTGTCATCGGAGTGAGCAGTGTAAATATTCTTTAGTTCAACTTATATCGTAGCTATATATTAATTCATTGGCCGTTGATATACAATTTTCACTAGAACACGCCCTTCTCCCTTGATCAGAAATAAACTCAATTAAGATAGAATTAAGACTCTGTTTTCTCTCCTATAAGATTGGGCATATATGATAGAGAAAATACATGGAGAGTATGTGAGAGAACATGAAGAAATGGCGTAAAAGATTAGTTAAGTTTTTGATATTTGACCTCGCGGTAATTCTGTTGCTTCTGGGTACAGGCGTGATCTACCAACAAATAGGGGTAAGGCAGGATGTAAAAATGCTCGTACCTCCTGGAAAGCTCTACAAAGTACATGGAGACAATATGCATCTATATACTGGCGGAGAAGGCGATGTAACGGTTGTACTCGCCTCTGGCTGGGGGACCGCTAATCCCTATGTAGATTATTATCCATTATATGAAAAGCTTGCTCCAAACACAAAATTCGCTGTATATGATCGATTTGGCTATGGATACAGTGATCAGACCGATAAGAAACGTGATGTCGATACCGTAGCTGAAGAATTACACGAATTGTTGCAGGTATCTGGACAGAAGCCACCTTATGTATTGGTTGGACATTCACTCGGCTCGCTGGAGACCATCCGTTTCGCACAAAAATACCCGGATCTCGTCAAGGGTATCGTCATGATTGATGGCGGAAGCCCCGAATATTATTCAAATGACGATGACTCTTTGGCAGACACAATTGGTGGTTTTGCGAATAAATTCCGTATCCAAACCGGACTATTCCGTCTCTCCATGCAATCTGACTTGGTTGTCGAAACTTCCAATGCCAATCGTAATGAACTGAAACTTGTACCCGAAGATCTGAAAAAACTGGATACAACTGCGCTGTTGCACAACTATGGTAATGTTAATACGTTGGATGAATTACGTGAAATAGCTGCCAATGCCAAAGTGGTCGTAGATCACAAGCAAACCTTACCGTTTCCACTCACCATACTGACAGCTGACTACCTTGGTGCAAGTGAACCCGAATGGGATAAATCACAATCAGAATTCAAATCTTGGTCAGATGATTCAAAACAGGTAACCATTAAAGATACCGATCATTACATCCATCAATATCGCCCTGACCTCGTTGCGAATGAAATATTGGCCCTGGTGAAGAAGTAACGTACACTCTGCTAAAGTAAGGCTATGTTATATCATGAAAGAAACCCCAAAGGTATCTCTAATATCTTTGGGGTTTTAAGTATGAGATTTATTGTGCTATCGCCAGTCTTGGCCGTTGGGACCTGAAATCGCTGAAAGCTTGTTCGATCTCTAATGCAGTCAACTGGTGACGATAAAAGTACTGTTCCATCGCCTCCATTTCGGTACGATCGCCATTGTAGATGTTATCAATTCTTCGAATGACCTGGTTATATAAGCTCTCACGTCTGGAGTTCACAGGTTCACACAACCAAAAGTCTGTTCTTTTCACATCACCTGTCTCCGTCCATAGCAAATTCTCATATCGGATGACATCCCAGTCCCAATATCCAGCATGAATCTGCTGAAGTTCCGTCGTAAACATATCGTATATCAAGTTGGGAGGAATATGTCCATATGTCACACGGTACTCTTTCAGTTTGAATGCTTCAATCCACTCTGTCAGGGTGTACTCACCTGGTGAATACGCATACAATTTAGGTGCATAAGAATTACTCTGCAGTGCCCTAAGTGCCTCACTTTCTAACTCCCCATCCAATCTTGCACGTGAAGCATATACCTTGAGACAATAGTTTTGCAATCTATATACGACGGAGCTATTACTAATAAGCGAAGCCTGTAGAGTGAGATGGCCGTTTTTTTCGTAGTGCAACAGCATCTTTTCAATGTTATTGCTAATGGGATTGATGATAATCATAACGATGTCTCCTTGAGTGAAAATAAAATATAAACCGTTTTCGAATTGGTTAAAAATTGTACTAATACATTCTATATTACCCTTTTATATTAGTATGAACATATACAATTTTGCCGGAACATGAAGTATTTGCTCTGAAATTCATTCTTTAAACCGCCGTATTCCAGCTACATTTTTACTCTAATGGCTGTAACCCGTTTCACGTCAACACCGAAAAAAGATAGATACGCAAAAAAAAGCGATGCGCCCTTAGAGTTAAGGGACATCGCTCTTATACAATATCTAATTATTATTGTTACTTAATGAATTAATGCATTGGACCTTGTTGTCCTGGCGTTGATCCTACTTTGACCCGTTTCACGAAGAGTGAAGCAATCAGGCCGATAATCGACAGAACTAATGCGAATACAAAAGCATTCTGTACACCTGACGTGAAACCTGCCAGTTGATTTTCTGGACTTTCCGGATTCGCCACTCCGCTCAAAAAGCGGGATTGTCCTGCGCTCAGTATACTTACCGCAACAGCCGTACCGATCGCTCCGGATACCTGTTGCAACGTATTCATGATGGCAGTACCGTGAGGATAATACTCACGGGGCAATTGGTTCAGACCATTCGTCTGTGCAGGCATCATAATCATCGAGATTCCGACCATCATGAACACATGCAGCGTAATGATTTTCGCCAGTGTTGTTGTAGGTGTAATTCCAGTGTACATGAAGAGTACAATCGTTACGATAGTCAGACCAATAATCACAAGCCACTTTGGACCGAACTTGTCAAACAGTCGACCCATAACCGGAGACAGTAAACCATTCAGCAAACTGCCCGGCAATAGAACCAGTCCGGCAGTTAACGCGGTAACGGCCATACCTTGTTGCAGATACATTGGCAGGATCAGCATGGATGACAGCATCATCATCATACAGATGAATATCAGGATCAGACCAATCGTGAACATCGGATATCGGAATGCACGCAGATCCATCATTGGCTGCTTCATTCTTAGCTGACGGATACTGAATAACAGCAAGGACAACACACCAATAACGAGAGTGGCAACAACGACCGGACTTGTCCAGCCTCCGCCAGTTTCCCCGTGTCCCCCTGCGCTACTGAAGCCGTATACGATACCACCAAAACCAAAGGTAGAAAGGATAATGGACAGTACGTCAATTTTGGGCTTGGTCAATTTCGAAATATTAGGCAAGAACAACAAACCGCATACCAGTGAGATCAGGAAGAACGGCAAGGAGATCCAGAAGATCCAATGCCAGCTCAGATTAGCCAGAATCAGACCGGAGATACTCGGACCGCTTGCTGGTGCAAACATGATAACCAAACCGATCAATCCCATGGCCGCGCCACGTTTTTCAATCGGGAAAATAACCAATATGGTGTTAAACATCAGTGGCAACAACAGAGCTGTACCTATCGCCTGTAGTACCCGTGCCACCAACAGAATTTCGAAGCTAGGTGCAAGTGCAGCAACAAATGTTCCTGCAATCGAGAAAATCAAAGATGTTGTAAACAGCTGTCTTGTGGTAAACCACTGCAACAGCATGCCGGATACCGGTACCAGGATTCCCAACACAAGCAAGTAACCTGTAGTTAACCATTGAATCGTTGTAGGACCTACTTCCAGTAGAGCCATAAGTGGCGTCAATGCCACGTTTAATGCCGTTTCTCCAAACAGACCAATAAAGCCGCTCAGCAGCATTGCGAACAAAATCGGAAATACCTTGTATTGCTTTGTTTCTTGTTGATTCTGTGCAGAATCAGCCTTCATGGAAACCTCCACGATCCCATCCTCCTCAAACGTATCGAACTTTCTTTTTCTCTATCTCTTGGTATAAATTATTGAATCTGTTTGGCGTTCTTCGTCACAACCGACAAATACTCAGCAGCCGTCAGCAGAGGCTGTTTATCCTGATTCGTCAGGCTGATAATCAGTGCTCCCTCCATCAAAGAAATGATCAGAAGTGCCGTCTCCCGCGCCTTCTCTTCACCAACACCATCCAGAATCAGATGTTTCTTAATGACATCCTGCCAATCTGCAAATACACCCTGACATGCAATACGCAACTGCTGACTAATACACGATGTCTCCACAGCTGCCCAGAAGCTGAATGGCAGAAATCCGGTAAACCCGGCTGCTTCTGTTTCATGAGCCAAATCATGAATAAATCTCTGAATGGCATCCCCCGTATTGTCGTTGGCTGCAAATGTTTTCTCAAATGTCTGCAGGATATGTTCATTGGCTTTTTGAATACACTCGTGCGCGAGCTCTTCCTTGCCATGCGGGAAATAATGATACAACGACCCTTTCGGCGTACTACTCTCTTTGATGATCTGATTCAGACCGGTCGCATGATATCCTTGTGAAAAAAACAGTCTCGCTGCTGTGCTGACAATAGACTCTCTAGCATTAGACTTTTCACTCAACGAAAGCCACTTCCTTCAAATAATTATAACAATCGGTCTATATAATTAAACCCGTTCAGA
>NZ_JBBOCB010000003.1:0-11624 GCF_038000415.1 Paenibacillus sp. FSL R7-0198
AACTTTTTGAACACGTATTAGAAGAGGTACTTCGAAAAGTCCGCTTTTGAAGCATTTGTAAAGAATAGGAGAAGTTCGCATGAAGCAATATTTAAGGCAAATTCACCCCTTGGCATGGACCATCATTATCGGAACCATGTTTGGACGTCTTGTAACGTCAATGAGTATCCCGTTTCTATCCATCTATCTGACACGTGTACTAGAAGCTACACCGACCCAGACCGGTATTACTGTGGCCGTTAGCTCGCTGGCAGGTGTAATGGTCAGCTTTTATGGAGGTTATATTTCGGACCGGATCGGGCGCAAAATCGTGATGTTAATCTCGGTATTTAGTTGGGCAGGTGTGTTTTTTATTTTTTCAGCAGCAGAGCATCTATGGGTGTTCTTTGTTGCCAATACGTTAAACGGATTATGCCGCGCAGTATTTGAGCCCACCTCCAGAGCACTGTTATCGGATATTACTTCTCCAGAGAACAAATTGCTGGTGTTCAACCTCAGATATGCTGCAATTAATCTCGGTGTGGTCTTTGGGCCAATTATCGGATTTCAGCTGGGATCATCTGAATCAACGTTTCCGTTTATGATTTCCGGCTTGGTATACATAGCCTATGGACTTGTATTATTTCTACAATTCAAGCTACAGCATGCCAATCTGCCAGAGCGTCATCAGGCAACCGCACCACGTTTGCGTGAAGCACTTATGACCACCGGCTGCGACCGGGTGTTTTTGCCAGTATTAATCGGTACCACATTTTGTGTTCTGGGTTACGGGCACTTTAGTTCTACGTTGGCACAGTACTTGGCGAGGAGCCCGATCTTTGAAAATGGAAGCCAGATGTTCTCATACATGCTTTCCCTGAATGCCGTGACGGTATTGATTATTCAGTATCCGCTTGTGCGAACCTTCCGAAACTTTCCACCGCTTGTTCCTCTGATTGTGGGTAACCTGCTGGTTGCAACCAGTCTGATGATGGTTGGAATCGCTGAAGGTGTACTCATGATGATGATGAGTGTCATACTATTTACCATTGGGGAAGTATTGTTGTTCACGATGATGGATATGCTCATCGACCGGATTGCAAAGCCGGAATGGAAAGGGACGTATTTCGGTACCATCGGCTTCAATAATATCGGTAGTGTCATTGCTCCTGTCATGGGAGGGTTGTTGCTAAGTCAATTTGGAGCGGAGAATGGGCTGGCCGTTTTTGTACCTATTGCGCTGACGACTGCACTGGGAGTACCTTTTCTTCTGATCGCACATAGACGTCTTATTGTTAGAGAGAAGCAAGCCGAATCCACATCATTAAGTATGTAGCGGAAGTTGAAAAGATTAATGACATGAATTAAATAACAATTCAGTTAAAATTATCTTGACGAATGTTAGTCCAGCGAATACAATAAACAACAAATATGTGAAACGGGTGGGATGATGATTATGTTTATGCCTATACAGATTTCGAATCGATAACTGAATACGCATGAGCATAGTGACACTAATCCAATTATTTTGCAATGATCGCGTTGGGACAGTCATGTTTGTGCACCCCTGTCGTGGACGCTCATCATTATTGCGATGCAGAGGAGATACGGGAAATGCTTTGCATTTCATCCGGTCTCTTTTGGTTACAAGCTGTAGATGAACATTAGTTCATCTATGGCTTTTTTGCATGCATTCCGCCCAATTTGTTCACATGGAAAGGAGCGTTTGGAGCGTTATTTTATAAAAAACTAACTTGTTAAAAAGGAGAGTGTACAATGGTCAACTTACGTTCTACATATCAATTATGGGCGAGAAATCCCGATTTTAATGTCATTATGTATGACTCATCCTAGTGGGGATAACAGCGACCAAAAGGTTATTCTGTCATCGTAGTTTCAGTGTAAAGTTCTTTAGTTCACTTTATATAAATAAACCAATAAAGAGGTGGGACCTGTGCCCAAAACAGAGAAAAGCTCCATGTCATGGCTGCTGCGCTATCTAAAACCAGTCAAAGGACGGCTGGCCTTACTTTTAATCATGTTGCTCACATCAACGGGGCTTCAGCTCTTGAATCCACAAATCATCAAACGATTTATCGATACAGCAGCAAGTGGGGGAGTCCTCACCAATCTTGTTCAACTCGCAGGAATATTTCTGGTTGTTGCCGTGTTTAATCAACTCATCACGGTAGCGGTAAGTTATTTGGGGAATGATGTGGCCTGGCGGGCCACGAATCAACTGCGCGGAGATCTGCTGAAGCACTGTCTGCGTCTCGATATGCGTTTTCATAATGAGAAAACACCTGGTGAGATGATTGAACGTGTGGATGGTGACGTAACGAGCATCTCCAATTTTTTCGCGATGTTCATTGTGCAGGTGATCGGGAGTTTTGTACTGCTGGCCGGAATTCTCGGATTCATGTTCAGCGTTAATGTACCCATTGCTTTGGTCATGACCGTGTTCACATTATTATCGATCCTGTTCATGGTCTTCATCCGAAATCTGGGCGTGGACTCTTCCAAAAATGAACGGGCGGCAAGTGCCTCTCTGTTCGGATTAATTGAAGAACGCATTGCGGGGATTGAAGATGTGCAAGCAAATGGTCATGTGCCCTATGTGATGAACCGCTTTTACCGCACGATGCGCACGGTATTCCGTAAGGGGAGAAAAGCCTGGCTGCTACGGGTTATTCCGTGGAATACCACAGTAGTTCTGTTCGCTCTGGCGGTCACTGCGGTGCTTTTGTTGGGTGTGCATTACTATATGGAAGGTCTAATTAGTATCGGAACATTATTTCTGATCTACCAATATACGCAGATGCTGAATGATCCGATTGAGATGCTTGGAGATCAGGTGCAGGAGTTCCAAAAAGCAAAATCAGGCATGCTGCGCTCCAGAGAGCTGTTGTCCATGCACAGTGTGATTGAAGAGGGCAAAGAGGAGCAATTGCCGGAAGGACCGCTTGGGTTGGAATTCAGTCAGGTGCACTTCAGTTATAACCAGGATAAACCGGTATTGCAGGACATTACTTTTGCCATTAAGCCTGGTGAACGTCTGGGAATCATCGGTCGCACAGGTAGCGGCAAATCGAGTCTTAGTCGTGTTCTTCTCCGGCTATACAATCTGGATCGGGGGACGATCCGTGTAGGTGGAACGGATATCACAAAGCTTTCATTACAAGCGCTCTATCGCCGGGTGGGTATGGTGACACAGGACGTGCAGTTGTTTGATGGCACACTGCGTGACAATCTGACCCTGTTCAATGGGGATGTATCGGATTATATGATCAAGGAGACGACGGATCGCCTTGGACTTAGCCAATGGATTAATTCACAACCAGAAGGACTTGATACGTATCTGGCTGCAGGTGGAGCTTCATTGTCGGCAGGGGAAGCACAGTTATTTGCCTTAACCCGCGTATTCCTGACCGAACCAAGTCTGGTTATTCTGGATGAGCCTTCGTCACGTCTGGATGCCGCGACCGAAGGTATGCTGCAATCTGCAATTGATCAGTTAATGAAACAATCCACCGGAGTCATTATTGCTCACCGATTGGCTACGCTGGAGAAAGTTGACCGGATTATGGTGCTCGGTGATGGGAAGGTACTGGAGTTTGGAGCGAGAGAAGAACTTGCCAGTAACCCGGCATCTCACTATGCCAGACTGCTCATTACAGGCCGAGAGGAGGAATTGGCATGACTGTAGCAGGATTTATAGGCCGTTTGTTTCGATTCAGGCCTTTGTTATTTGTAATCAACGGATTGTTATGGTGTATATTTCATTCCTTGCCGCTAGCCATTGGTATTGGAATGCAATGGTTTTTTGATCGCACAACAGTGGGGTCAAATGACTACATGTGGCTTGCTGTGCCGCTTATCTTTATTGCTTTGGTCCGAATGGCACGGGTGGGCACATTTTTTGTAGCCTTCTATGCATGGGTTACGTATCTGTATCATGTTCAGGCGATTTTGCGAACCAACATGCTCGCAGCGATCATGCGCTGGCCGGGGCGTAATCTTCCGGCTTCACCAGGGGAGGCGATGAGTCGCTTTCGGGATGATGTCGATGAAGTCGTCGAGTATGTAGAATCATGGGTGGACTTCTGGGGGCGGCTCGTATTTGCTATTGTGTCGATCGTCATTATGGCGAACATTAATTGGAAGATCACGTTGGTCGCTGTGCTGCCATTGGTAGTTGTGACCTTGCTCAACAACCTGTCCGGGAATCGGGCTCGGAAGTATGCACAGGTTAATCGTGAAGCGACTGGGCGAATTACCAGTTTTATTGCGGAAACGTTTGGAGCAGTGCAAGCCCTGAAACTGGGTCAGGCCGAAGAGAATGTCTCTTCACGTTTTAACCAGTTGAATGAAGATCGTCGCCAGGCTGCACTTCGAGACAATCTGTTCAAGCAGTGGATGAGATCGATGAATCAGCATGTTCTAAGTATCTGTACCGGATTGATTCTACTGATGTGTGCAGCTGAGATGAAAGCAGGGAACTTTACCGTAGGTGATTTTGCCTTATTCACCAGTTATCTGGCCAATATCGGATTTAGCATTTCACTGTTTGGTTATATGGTGTTTCAGCACAAAAGGCTCAAGGTATCGTATGATCGTATGCGTAAGCTATTCCGCCCGGGGGAAGAAGACCAGATCATGGATTCGAGAGAAATCTATCTGTATGAAGATCCGCCGGAGCTTGTAAGTAAACAGAGGGACCCTAAGGAGAAGTTGCAATCTCTTGAGGTGAATAAGCTGACTTATCAATATCCGAATTCTTCAAATGGCATAGAAGAGATCAGTTTCCGTCTGAAACGCGGACAATTTCTTGTTATTACAGGACGGATCGGGTCAGGTAAATCAACGCTTGTACGAACACTTCTTGGACTGCTACCCAAGCAAAAAGGGGACATTCACTGGAATGGAGCGGCTGTTGATCCAGCCACATTCCTGATGCCGCCTAGAGCAGCGTATACCCCGCAAGTACCAAGACTGTTTAGTGATACGTTGAAAGAAAATATCGTCCAGGGCAAACAGGGTAACACCGAGCAAGCACTGGAAAAAGCCATTCGTCTGGCTGTGATGCAGAAAGATATCAAACATCTGGATCAGGGACTTGAGACCCCGGTTGGTCCAAGAGGCGTCATGCTCTCAGGCGGGCAGAGTCAGCGCGCGGCAACAGGACGCATGTTAATGACGGAAGCGGACCTGTTTATCTTTGATGACCTGTCCAGTGCACTGGATGTGGAGACAGAACAACAAGTATGGGAAGGGCTGTTCCAAGAGCCGGATGTCAGCTGCATTGCAGTTTCTCACCGCAGGGCAGCACTTTCCAAAGCAGATCATATTATTGTTATGAAAAATGGACGCATTGAAGCCGAGGGAAGCTTGGCCGAACTGCTTGCCACCAATGAAGAGATGCAGCTGCTGTGGCAAGGGGAGCAAACTCCCGCCAAAGTTGGATAGCTTTACAATTTTGAAAAGATAATAAAAAGCAAAAAAGCCTTACAGGCGACTCCTTGCAAGAGTACAGTCTGTAAGGCTTTTTATCGTTATAACGAGTGGAAAGATGGAATATTTTTATCTCATCATTTGAGCAATCAGGGAATACGCAATGATCACCAGGAAGATAATAGTGATATGGTTAATGGAGAAGATAAACATCCGTTTGGACCATTTCTCTGTTTCTTTCTTATCAAAGGTAGCCACACTAAGAATGAGCCAGGCCAAGCTAACCAGAAATGCCACAATAGCGACAAATGGACTCATCGGCCAGAACAAAAAGCTGGAGATCAGTAACAGTACCAGATACACATTGGTCTGAATGTATGTCCGTCTGATGCCTTTAACAACGGGTAGCATGGGAACACCAGCAGCTTTGTATTCGTCAAAACGACGAATCGCAATCCCGTAAAAGTGAGGCATTTGCCATAAGAGCATCGTAACGACCAATGCCCAGATCTCGAAATGACCCAGTTCCGGTGAAATGGCTGCCCAACCGATGAGTGGAGGCACAGCACCCGAAAGACTTCCCACTTCCGTGTTGTAGATCGTTGTACGTTTGGTCCACATCGTGTAAGGGAACACATACAGCAACAGACCCAAAATACCGAATACAGCAGCGGATGGGGAAGCGATGTACAACATGATGCCCCCGATGATGGTGATTGCAATACCGAGAATCAGACCCGACTTGGTATCTACGCGTCCCGTAACGGTAGGACGTTTCTTCGTACGTTCCATGATCGCATCGATATCACGATCATACAAGTTGTTAAACACCCCTGCAGCTCCAATAATGAGAGAAGACCCAATAAAGGAAAGGATGATTGGTACAATATTAGCTAAGATTGAAGCATCAAATACATATAAAGCCAAACTTAAACCCGCAAACATGGCGATCAGGTTGGACTTGATGATTCCGATTTTGATTGTATCGAAGAAAACTTTCGGAATCGAGCTATACTCCAGGCTGATATTGGTCTGTGAACCATTATTCAATGTTTTCAAGAACTCACTTCCTATATCTATACTTATATATTATGTCGCTATTATACCATTCAATACACTATGTGATTTAATTAACGTTTTAGTATTTAAAATAATGTCATTTGATTGTGAACAATTTAAAAACAAGGTTGTTTTTAATTGTTAAATAATTATTTCTGTGTTACAGGAGAGAATCGAAAAATCCGGAGATAACAGCGATGTGAAGTTTGTTCTGTCATTATAGTGTAAGTGTAAATGTTCTTTTGTTCAACTCACACAGGCTGGATTGAAAAAGATAGATAAAGATATATGTTGCAAAAAGCTTAGGATTTGTTTATTGTAGATATAAGATATCTTTAATGGTCTTTTTAGAAATATTTCTTGTAATCTCCGAATTATCTTCTTTAAGAGAAAGCGGAGGTTATTTTTAAAACATAATTAGAGATATTAAATGTCTGGAAAGGGTGAATAATATGAGTAATATGAATCAACTCTTGGATGTACTTATTATTGGTGGAGGACCAGCGGGGCTTAATGCGGCGCTTGTACTCGGCAGGGCACGTAAGAACGTCGTGGTCATTGATGATGAGACACCGCGTAACTGGGTTACAAGGGAGACTCATGGGTTTGTGACAAGAGATGGGGCAAGTCCACGTGAATTCCGGAAAGCTGCCAAAGAACAGATTGCAGCTTATCCCTCAGTTCAATTTGCATCCGATACGGCAACAGCGATAACAGGTAGCGATGGTGATTTTGTAGTTAAGACTACACAGGGGGCAAGTTATCACACGAAAAAGATTTTGTTTGCGGTAGGTAAGAAAGACCTTCCCTTGGATATTAACGGATTAACAGAGGTCTACGGTAAAAGTGCGTTTGTGTGTCCATATTGTGATGGATGGGAGTTAAGAGACCAATCGCTGGTCATCATCGTTAGTGGAGATAAGGCATTACATATGGCAAAAGTCATATCCGGCTGGACAGAACGTTATACGATCTGTACGAATGGATCAGATTCCTTAACTGATGAGCAGCGTGAAGAGCTGAAGCAGCATCATGTTACTGTATTCGATGCACCGATTCAATCTATTAACTCTGAAGAAGGGATGGTACAGCAAGTTGTACTAAATGACGGTACAGCGATTCCATGCACAGGAGTTTTCTTCCAACCGAAACTGTTTACCGGATCAGAACTGCCGAGAGCCATCGGTTGTGAAATTACAGAGTCGGGAACGGTTATCGTTGATGCTTCCGGCAAAACATCCGTATCGGGTGTATACAGTGCTGGTGATGCAGCTTCCGAGATGTATCAGGCAATCACGGCTGCGTCTCTGGGGGCATTGTCTGCGGTAAGCATTAATAATGAATTGAATTTCGAGAAGTGGGATGAGCCAAGTCATCATTAGAATAAATTAAAACGTCATTGAATCATAACGTCATTGGTTCATACAGTAGGGGATTGCATATGCAATCCTCTATTTGTTGTTATTCAATTTAAACGTTGAACGGTTCAATTGAAAGTAATTCAGCCGGAAGAAAATTTGATATTAAATCAATTTTGGTTTATTGTATTATCAAATGATACAAATTACTATCATTTATAAAATCATCAAAGGAGAGATCACTTATGAATGAAAGCAGAACAGCCATCAAATGGCTAACGAATACCTTGCTCCACGGCGTACAGTTAAGAGGTGATCATCATGAGTGATGCAACTTATATTCCACAACCCAAAATGTATGGACCACTTGGCAATCTGCCCTTAATTGATAAAGAGAAACCAACGCTGTCGCTAGGTGTCCTGGCTGAACAGCATGGACCAATATATCGACTTACGGTTCCCGGTTATTCCGGTTTAATCGTATCTGGACCAGATCTTGTCGCTGAGTTGTGCGATGTGTCCCGATTTGACAAATATGTATACAATGAACTCGAAAATGTACGTGCCTTTGGAGGCGATGGTTTATTTACAAGCAGAACATCGGAGCCCAATTGGAAAAAGGCCCATAACATTCTGCTTCCCACCTTCAGCAAACAGGCCATGAAAGGTTATCATCCCATGATGGTTGATATTGCCGAACAGTTGATCAACAAATGGGCACGCCTCAATTCCAACG
Organism: Paenibacillus sp. FSL R7-0198; assembly: GCF_038000415.1. Taxonomy (NCBI): domain Bacteria; kingdom Bacillati; phylum Bacillota; class Bacilli; order Caryophanales; family Paenibacillaceae; genus Paenibacillus; species Paenibacillus sp. FSL R7-0198. The sequence goes on from NZ_JBBOCB010000003.1 coordinate 8,584, forward strand.
ATACGATTGATGTTGCGGATGATATGACACGCCTTACGTTGGATACCATTGGACTATGTGGATTTAATTATCGGTTTAACAGTTTTTACAGACAGGACCACAGTCCTTTTATTGAAAGCATGGTTCGGGCATTAAATGAAGCTATGCAGAAGAGTTCCCGTTTGAAAATTCAGAATCTGCTTATGGTGAAAACCAAGCGACAGTTCCAAGAGGATATACAGACGATGTTCTCTCTGGTAGATCAGATTATAGAGGAACGTAAAGCGAGTTCAGCACCCGAAGAGGTCGACTTGCTCGCACGTATGTTGAATGGTAAAGATCCGGAGACTGGAGAAATGCTGGATGATGAGAACATCCGTTATCAGATTATTACGTTTCTCATTGCCGGACATGAAACCACGAGTGGTTTGTTATCTTTTGCTCTTTACTTTCTACTGAAAAATCCGGATTCGCTTCAAAAGGCGTATGACGAGGTGGATCAGATATTGGTCAGTGACTCACCACAGTACGAGGAAATTCTTCAGCTTTCCTATATTCGCATGATTCTCAGTGAATCGTTACGTCTCTGGCCAACCGCTCCGGGATTTGACGTATATGCAAAAGAAGACACGGTTATAGGTGGCAGATATCCCTTGAAGAAAGGGGAAAGTTGCAGTATTCTTCTGCCTCAGCTTCACCGTGACAAAGAGGCATGGGGAGAGGATGCGGAACTTTTCCGTCCAGAGCGATTTGAAGATACAACGAAAGTACCTCACCATGCATATAAACCTTTTGGTAATGGGGAGAGAGCGTGTATCGGCATGCAGTTTGCTTTATATGAAGCAACACTTGTGCTTGGCATGGTCCTCAAACATTTTGAGCTGATCGATTACAGCAATTATGAATTGGATGTTAAACAGACGCTGACGTTGAAGCCGGGAGACTTCAGAATCCAGGTGAAAGCGCGTGAAGTGTCACAAAAGATGAATAAGTCTACCAGATCTATGGAAGAGAAACCTGCTCCTGATGTTCATAAAGACGTAGCAAGTTCCAGTCAAATGGGAGATACCCTGGCCGGTGAAGCAGATGGTAACCCTTCGCTCCTGGTGTTATATGGTTCCAATCTCGGAACGGCAGAAGGCATTGCCAGAGAGCTTGTAGTGAAAGGTCGTTCGTATGGAATCCCAAGTGAAGCAGCCACTCTGAATGAGTGGATGGGCCGCTTACCTCGTCAGGGTGTCGTTCTCATCGTCACTGCTTCGTATAATGGTAAACCTCCGCAAAATGCTACGGCATTTGTAGACTGGTTGAATGGTGCGGGGTCAGAGGAAGCAAGGGATGTAAACTATGCCGTTCTGGGCTGTGGAGATCGGAGTTGGTCCGGGACGTATCAGAGTATTCCTCGATTGATAGATGAGAAGCTTGAAGAATTGGGAGGTAAAAGACTGTTATCCCGAGGTGAAGCCGATGCCGGAGGTGATATGGAGAAACAAGTTGAGACGTGGCAGCATATGTTGTGGCCGCAGGTGTTGAATGCTCTGGGGATCAACGCGGAAGTAGTGAAGCCAACCCTACCAAGCACAAGCAGACTTCAAATGGAGTTTGTCCACGAGAAAGCAGAGATGCCACTTGCACAAACTTATGATGCCAGCTATGCCACGGTTGTAGTCAATAAAGAGCTTCAGGCGCTGGGAAGTGGAAGAAGCACGCGTCACATCGAAGTGTTACTGCCTGAAGGCATGAGTTATAGAGAAGGCGACCATCTTGGCGTTTTGCCTAGCAATCAGAAGCAGAATGTGGATCGGATACTCAGTCGGTTCGGACTACGTGGGGATACTCCGATCCAATTAACTTCGGACGTCAGCCATCTTACACACCTACCACTGAACAGACCCGTCAAAATTCATGAGTTGCTCGCTTATTGTGTGGAATTGCAGACACCAGTCTCCAGAACACAGTTGCAGGAGTTAGCTAATCATACGGTATGTCCACCTCATAAGCGTGAACTGGAAGGCATGTTGGATGAAAACAGCTACAAGGATTATATTCTTGCCAATCGAATCACCATGTTGGACCTGCTAGAAAAGTATGAGGCGTGTGAACTGCCATTCGAAAGGTTCCTTGAACTATTGCCTCCACTCAAGCCCAGATATTATTCAATATCCAGTTCGCCAAGCCTGAATTCAGAGCAAGCGAGCATAACCGTATCGGTAGTAAGAGAGCCTGCATGGAGTGGCAAAGGCGAATACCAGGGAGTTGCTTCATCGTACCTTGCCGGTTGTCCATCCGGAGAACGTATTCTGATGTTTGTGCGTACGCCGGAATCCGAATTTTATTTGCCTAAAGAGGCTGACGTACCGATGATCATGGTGGGACCGGGGACGGGGGTTGCACCGTTCAGAGGTTTCCTCCAGGCGAGAGCTGTCATGAAACAGAGAGGTTTGCCACTGAGTGAGGCGCATTTGTTCTTTGGGTGCAGGAATGTTTCAGATTTCATATATCGTCAGGAGCTTGAGCAATACGAAAGGGAAGGGATCGTTAAGCTACACACTGCTTTTTCTCGTGCAGAAGGCAAGCCCAAAACGTATGTACAGCATCTAATGAAAGAGAATTCCGAAAAGTTAATTCACATGCTGATGAACAAAGGAAAACTCTACGTATGCGGGGATGGAAGCCTGATGGCTCCTGAGGTAGAAGAGACTTTGCAACAAGCATATCAGGAGGTGCATGAAGCAACGATGCAGCAAGCGAAAAACTGGCTCATTCAGCTTCAGGCCGAAGGACGCTACGTGCAAGACGTGTGGGCAGGTAATAAACGAACAGGTGAAACGCCTAAAGCTGTGCATGAGGAGGTACATTAAGACGGAGATGACTCCAACATCTACTAATATACAGTCCTTAATATACTCAAGCTAACAAACAGCCGCTTAATCTGGAGCTTTGTCTCCAAATTAGCGGCTGTTATGATGATCTCACCATGAGCCGTCGCTCGGTTCATTTTCTCACTCCTGAACTGTTAGCGTTTACAATAAAATTTGAAATAAAAATGATTGACAGTCCTT